>JBAVJR010000538.1:0-3138 GCA_049687855.1 Steroidobacteraceae bacterium
AGGAACAGGCGGTGATGCCGCGGGTTCTGACGGAACTCTTCATCGATCAGCCACAGGTGCCGGCCGAGCAGGCGGATGGTCGTGGCGCGCACGCCGCGGATGTCCGGGTTCTCCTGCAGCAGCCGGAACAGCTCGAGGATGGCCGAAGGATTGCGGACGAACGTGTCGTCGCTCGTCACCTCGAGGTAATCGTTGCGGATCTGGAAGCGCGGGTTGAGCGGGACGATCGTGTTCTCGCCCTCGTTCAGGATCGCCTCGCGGAACAACTGCAGCAACATCTCGTTGAGCAGGCTGACGTCCATCACGGTGCGGTAATACCGCTGCATGAACTGCTCGACCGCGAGCGTGTAGGTCGCGTCCTCGTAGCCGAACTGCTTCGCGATGCGGATCTGGTGATCGAACAGCAGCCGGTCTTCGCGCCGGCCGGTGATCGTGTGCAGCGCGAAGCGCACCTTCCACAGGAATGCCTGTGCCTGCCGCAGCTTGCGCAACTCGGCGTCCGTGAGAAAACCGTGGCCGATCAGCTCATCCAGCGTCTCGGCGCCGAAATGCCGCTTGGCGACCCAGCCGATCGTCTGGATGTCGCGCAGGCCGCCCGGGCTGGCCTTCACGTTCGGCTCGAGGTTGTAACCGGTGTCGTGGTAGCGGTGGTGGCGTGACTGCTGTTCGGCGACCTTCGCCTCGAAGAACGCCTTCGACGACCACACCTTGTCCTGCGCGAGTGCCCGCCGCATCGACTGGAACAGGTGATCGGGTCCGCAGAGCAGGCGCGCTTCGATGAACGTCGTCGCCACGCTGACGTCCGCTGCGCTTTCGCGCTGGCAGTCGTCGATCGTGCGCACCGAGTGACCGACTTCGAGGCCGATGTCCCACAGGAACGTCAGGAAGCGCTCGATCCCGGGTTCGGCTGCGACGACCTCGCTCTTCGGCAGCAGGATCAGGACGTCGATGTCGGAGCAGGGGTGCAGTTCGCCGCGGCCATAGCCGCCGACGGCGATCAGGTTGACTTCGCTCGCGTGCGCACCCACGTGCAGGTGCCAGGCGCTGCGCAGCACGATGTCGACCATGCGCGCGCGATCGCGCACTAGGCCTTCCACCGGTTCGTCGTCGGCAAAACGCAACTTGAGGCTGGCATCGCCATCGGCCAGCGCCTTGCGAAAGGCGGCGACGATGTCGCCCGTGGCCTCCAGCGCGGTCGGCAGCGTCGCCAGGAAGGGCCACGGGGCAGGTTCGAAAGGGATCGGGCCCGTGTCCAGGTCGTCGATCGGGGCCAGCGGCGTGCTCACGCCGGGGGTTGCTCGTTGGCGCCGAGCGTCAGGACTTCATGGCCAGTCGGGGTCACGAGGACAGTGTGCTCCCACTGCGCCGAGAGCGAGTGGTCGCGCGTGATCACGGTCCAGCCATCGGGCAGCAGGCGCACGTCGCGCCGGCCCGCGTTGACCATCGGCTCGATGGTGAAGGTCATGCCGGCCTCGAGTTCGAGCCCGGTGCCCGCCGTGCCGTAATGCAGCACCTGCGGGTCCTCGTGGAAGCCGCGGCCGATGCCGTGACCGCAGTATTCGCGCACGACCGAGCAGTGGTTCGCTTCGACGAACTGCTGGATCGTCGCGCCGATGTCGCCGAGGCGCGCTCCCGGCCGCACGGTGCGGATACCGAGCCACATGGCCCGGTAGGTGACGTCGCACAGGCGCACCGCGTGCGGCAGCGGCTTGCCGACGTGGAACATGCGGCTGGTGTCGCCGTGGAAGCCGTCCTTGATCACCGTGATGTCCACGTTGACGATGTCGCCGTGCTTCAGTTTCTTGTCGCCCGGAATGCCGTGACAGACGACGTGGTTTACCGAGGTGCAGATCGACTTCGGGAAGCCCCGGTAGTCCAGCGGGGCGGGGATCGCCTGCTGCTGACCCACGATGTAGTCGTGGCAGATCTGGTTCAGTTCGTCCGTCGTGACGCCCGGGACAATTTTCGGCCCGATCATGTCGAGGACGTCGGCGGCGAGACGGCCGGCGACGCGCATGGCGGCCTGCTCCGCGGGGCCCTTGATCAGCACATGCCCGGTGGCGTCCTTGGACGAAGCGGGCGCCGGGGTCGGGG
Organism: Steroidobacteraceae bacterium; assembly: GCA_049687855.1. Taxonomy (GTDB): domain Bacteria; phylum Pseudomonadota; class Gammaproteobacteria; order Steroidobacterales; family Steroidobacteraceae; genus RPQJ01. The sequence goes on from JBAVJR010000538.1 coordinate 2,095, forward strand.
AATACTGCATTTAGGGCGGGTCCTCACGCCCCGGATCCCTGACGCCGACCCGCTGCCGCCGGGGCGGGAGTGGGTGGGCAGGGTCGGAGCGCGTAAGTAATTGAAAATCCGAGGCCGCGATGGTATAAAGCGCGGCCTTTTTTGACAACGAAATCCGCACACACACCGTCACGTGTGGCTGGGTGCCCGGCAGGTCGTGAGACTTTCCTGGGTTGCCGCATGGGGTGTGTGGAGGTTCAACCCTTCAAGGAGTTTGCTATGACCGGCATGTCCATGCGACAGATGCTGGAAGCGGGTGTTCATTTTGGACACCAGACACGCTTCTGGAACCCGAAGATGTCCCAATTCATCTTCGGCGAACGCAACCGAATCCACATCATCAACCTCGAGCACTCCCTGCCACTCTACAACGAGGCTGCGGGGTTCGTCCGCAACGTCGTCGCCGACGGTGGCAGGGTCCTCTTCGTCGGCACCAAGCGCTCTGCGCGCGACGCGATTGCCCAGGAAGCCGCGCGCTGCGGCATGCCCTGGGTCAGCCACCGCTGGCTCGGCGGCATGCTCACGAACTTCAAGACCATCAAGCAGTCGATCCGCCGCCTCGCCGAAATCGACGAGATGCAGGCAAACGGGACGCTCGACCAGCGCAGCAAGCGCGAGGCGCAGATGGTGCGCCGCGAGCGCGAGAAGCTGCACCGCAGCCTGGGCGGCATCAAGGACATGGACGGCCTGCCGGACGTGATGTTCGTCATCGACGTCGGTCACGAGAAGATCGCGATCCACGAAGCGCAGAAACTCGGCATCCCGGTCGTCGCCGTGGTCGACACCAACTGCTCGCCGGAAGGCATCAGCTACGTGATCCCGGGCAACGACGACGCCATGCGCGCGATCCAGCTGTACGCCTCGGGCATCGCCGATGCCGTCATCGAGGGCCGCTCGACGGTCCTCGAAGTGCCGGTTGGTGAAGACGAGTTCGTCGAACTCGACGAGGAAGGCAAGCCGCGGTCCCGCACGGGCGCGCCGAAGCCGTCCCGCAAGGCCCCGGCC
>JBAVJR010000539.1:0-1915 GCA_049687855.1 Steroidobacteraceae bacterium
CTACTGTCCTGACAAGGATGGCCGGGTCATCGCCGACGTCACCTACCAGGCCAGCGGCGATACCGCGCTGGCCAACGTCGCTGCCACGGCGGGCTACAGCGTGAACCTCAGCGCCAACGGCCAGGCCAAGGCGACGGTCAACGACCAGGCAATGATGTCGCGGATCGACCAGGACCTGCGCTACGAGCACTCCACGCGCGGCGGGCAGAACCCAACAGGCACCGCGGGCCAGGCTGCCGCGACGCGCAAGGCCACCAGCGGCAGCTTCACGGTCGGCACCTCGACGTCGCTGGAAGGCTCGGTCAGCGGGAGCGACGGTCGCGTACGGACGACCCGCGGGGCCATGAGCACGCGCCTCGAAGCGGGCCCCGGCGACGATCCGGCAGCGCATGTTTACCTCGTGGCACTGACGCAGGTCTGGCTGGACAGTGCACTTACGTCGATTTTCGAGCAGGCGCAGTCGAAGTGGCGCAACGGTGCCTGCCTCGAACTGCTCGTGCGCGCCCCGACCCGGGCCGGCGGCAGCAGCAACCCGACACAGCCGAAGGAGCGCAAGACCTTCGAGGTGGCCGTGCGCCACAAGACCGAACAGGCCGAACTGCCGCTGCCGCTCGACGCGACGTTCGACGGCCGCGATACGCTCGAGCCCAGGCGCGTGGAGAAGGCACCTGGCCGTTTCGACTACGTCGCCGGCGCCGACCCGCAGGACTACGGCAACGTGGCGCTCAAGAGCGTGTCGCGCCGCGGCATCGCGCAGGAACGCGTGGCATTCAGCAACGATCGGCGTCTCAGCGGGACGTTCAGCGCGCGCACCAGTGGCGTGATGCAGGTGATTGCCGAAGGCGAGGTGACCTGGCGGCCGAAGCCGGATGCGCCAGACACGTTCGTGCCGAGCAGCGGCAGCGTTCGCGTCAAAGGCAAGCGGCGTGCATGCACCGTCACAGGCGAGGGAGAGATCACGGCCGCCGATGGCGAACTGCAGCTGAAGCGGGATGAGGACGGCAAGCCGGTCGAGTACCGCGGCTACGGCATCAAGATGATGCCGTTGCGCTTCACCTGCCCCCGCAGTGGCGACACACAGACCGCGCCTGTGGCCTGGTTCGGCACCTCCGGGGCCTTTCAGCCGGTCGGAACGGACGGCGTGCTCGAGGGCGGCCTGGACCAGGGCGAGGTGCATTGGACATGGCGCTTCAAGCCGTAGTGGGCACCGGCACGGATACGGTTCTGTCGGCAGCGACTCGCTGACGCGGGCCGCGTATCCGGCTGAGGCGACGCCCTGCGCGGGCGGCGGACGGGCGGCTGCGCTGCTGCTCCGCCAGCATCTTGCAGTACTGCTCGTCCGACATCGCCTCCGGCTTTGTTCCGCCTGCTGAGGCCTGTGCTCCGCAATTACTCGATCACGCTTACGCGGGCGCCAGCAGATATTCGTGATGCAGGCCGACCAGCACAGATCTGGCGCGCACCGCGAGGCGCTCGCCGATCCGATGGCGGGTCAGTGGTGTCGCAGACGGCACGACCACCGATGGAGGGTCCGGCACGCCTGGACCGAGCGCCATGTGCGGGCGTCCGTGGTTGTAATGACCCGCCCATGCCCTCAGGATCGATCGCAGGTGCGACTCCGATAGCGGTATCAACCAGTCCAGGCAGTCGCGTCGAACCGTGCCTATCACCCGTTCGCAGATCGCATTGGCCTTCGGGCTGTGCGGCGGTGACTTGAGCACCGTCAAGCCGAGATTCCTGATCGATTCGTCCAAGCACCTTGCGAAGATGCTGTCCCGATCGTGAATCAGGTACCGGTGGGCACGGTCGAATCCAACGCCCTCCCGTAACTGCTGCAGGGTCCATGCGGCACTCGGGTGCGCCGTCACGGCGACGCGCATGAGTCGGCGGCTGCCGTGCTCGATGACCACGAACA
>JBAVJR010000540.1:0-3917 GCA_049687855.1 Steroidobacteraceae bacterium
CAGGCCGATCTCGGTTACGGCCGCATCAACCCGATGCGGCACGGCATTCTCTACGCGGACGCGGTGACGACGGTCAGCCCGACGTATGCGCTCGAGATTCGTACACACGAGGGCGGTTACGGGCTCGACGCGGACCTGCGCGCCAGGCGCGACTCGGTGAGCGGCATCCTGAACGGCGTCGATTACGACGACTGGAATCCGGCCACCGATCGTTACCTGCCCTTCCACTACGACGCGAGCGACCTCAGCGGCAAGGCGCGCAACAAGGAAGCGCTGCTCGACCTCCTGCGCATGCCCGCGGCGGCCTCAGTGCCTCTGATCGGCATGGTGACGCGACTCACGCGCCAGAAGGGCATCGACCTGCTGCCCGAGGTGTTGCCGCAACTGCTGCAGGAACGCGACTGCCGTTTCGTCGCGCTCGGCAGCGGCGAGGCGCAGTACGAGCGCTTCATGCACCAGCTGCAGGAGCGCTTCCCGGGGCGCGTCGTGTTCTACAGCGGCTACAGCGAGGAACTCGCGCATTTCATCGAAGCGGCGGCCGACATCTTCCTGATGCCGTCGCTGTACGAGCCTTGCGGCCTGAACCAGCTGTACAGCCTCAAGTACGGCACCGTGCCCGTGGTACGTCGTACCGGCGGGCTGGCCGACAGCGTGCAGCATTTCGATCCCGCGACCGGCGAGGGCACGGGAGTCGTGTTCAACGATTTCGACGCGGGCGGCCTGCGCTGGGCGCTGCAGACCGCGCTCGAGTGGTACGGCCGGCCAGGCGTGTGGCGGCGGCTCGTGCAGAACGGCATGCGGCAGGACTTCTCGTGGGACTCGCGCATCGGCGAGTACGAGGCGCTGTACGAGGGGTTAGGGGTTAGGGGTTAGGTTTCGCCCGCCTTCTGCCCCTGCACCCGCGAAATGTCGACGGTGCCCTGGTGGCTGAAAGGGATCTTGCGGATCATCCCCTTGTCGACAAGTATTTCACCCGCGATTTCGTAGTGCAGGTCCTGCAGCTTGCCGCCGCCGACGCGGCTCAGCAGCCGGCCGAAGCTGCTCACGAAGTTGGTCGTCACGAGCATGTCGAATTCGGCTTCGCCTTTCGCCGGCAGCAGGAACTGGTCCTTGCTGACGCCCTCGGCAAAGCTGTCGCCCATCAGGATGATCGTGTACTCGATGCCGCGGATGGGGACCTCGAGATCGTTGGGATTCTTGACCAGCACGCGCACCTTGAACTTCTGCGCGAACATGTCGGTGGACAGCATCTGGATGCCGAGCAGGCTCAGTTCCGGCGACACGAGCTTCTGGTTGAAGGTCGAACAGCCCGCCAGCATGACCAGCGCGGCGCACAGCCCGGCCATCCGCAACAGCGCATTTCGCAGCAGCATCGTCGAAATCCCTCGCGCCAATACCGTGAAGTACGCTGGCAGCCCGGCCGTCGTCAGCCGCCGCCACTGCGCGCCGCAGGACGCAGCATCGACGCCGTGACGAGCGTAACGCCGTTCTCGCTCACGCTGAAGCGCTCGCGATCCTGCGCCGGGTCGACGCCGATCGTCGTGCCATCGGGCACGACCACGCCCGAGTCGATGATCGCATCGCGGATCACGCAGTGCTCGCCGATGTGCACGCGCGGCAGGATCACCGAGCGCTCCACCGTCGAGTAGTCGTGCACGCGCACCTGCGAGAACAGCAGCGAATTCGACACGCGCGAACCCGAGATGATGCAGCCGCCCGACACCATCGAGTCGATCGCACAGCCGCGGCGGTCTGCGTCGTCGAACACGAACTTGGCGGGCGGCAGCTGCTCCTGGTAGGTCCAGATCGGCCACTGCTCGTCGTAGATGTTGAGTTCGGGCGAGACGCGCACGAGTTCCATGTTCGCTTCGTAGTACGCGTCGACCGTGCCGACGTCGCGCCAGTAGTGCTGCGCCTTGCTGCGCACGTCCTCGAATGGATAGGCGAACACGCGCAGGTTTTCGATCGCCTGCGGAATGATGTTCTTGCCGAAGTCGTGGGCGGAGCCCGGATCCTCGGCGTCGGCGCGCAGCAGGCGCTCGAGCAGCCGCGGGTTGAAGACATAGATGCCCATCGACGCGAGCGCGACGTCCGGACGCCCGGGCATCGGTGGCGGATTCTCCGGCTTTTCCTGGAAGCCGAGCACGCGATTGCCTTCATCGACCGCCAGCACGCCGAATTCACGTGCGCGGTCGATCGGCACTTCGACGACGCCGACGGTGATGTCGGCTTCCTTCTCGACGTGGAAGCCGATCATCGGGCCGTAGTCCATCTTGTAGATGTGATCGCCGGCGAGCACGAGCACGTGCAGCGGCCGGTGCGCGCGAATCAGTTCCATGTTCTGCCACAGCGCGTCCGCGGTGCCCTGGTACCACTCGGGGCCGCGGCGCTGCTGCGCGGGAATGATCTCGATGAACTCGCCGAACTCGCCACGCAGGAAACCCCAGCCCTTGCCGATGTGCTGGATCAGCGAATGCGCCTTGTACTGCGTGAGCACCGAAATCTGCCGGATGCCTGAATTGAGGCAGTTCGACAGCACGAAATCGATGATGCGGAACTTGCCGCCGAAGGGCGTGGCGGGCTTGCAGCGGTCCTCGGTGAGTTGCTTGAGCCGCTCGCCTCGTCCGCCCGCCATGATCACGGCAAGCGTGCCGCGCGTGAGGCGGCTCAGGTATCGACGAGGCGCACCTACGCGTTGTTGTTCGGTCGACATCCGACGGCTCTCCGGCGAGTACGGGCATAAGGATGTTACAGAGTCGAAACGCCGTTGGATCGTTGCTGCGGTGCATCAGTATAAGGCATCAGCCTATATTGTTGACTTCCTACTAGTAGTTGATGCCTAATATGCTTCAGTCACCAAGGAGACGGACCGCCATGTCGCGGGACGACGATGAAACCACGACCCCTGTGCCCGGGGACGAAACGCCAGCCGAAGCGCAGGCCCGCAAATTCCAGCGGGAACTGAGTGCCGGCCTGACCTCGCTGGTGCTGCTGTCCGTGCTCGCCGCTGCGGACACGGATCTTTACGGTTATGAGATTGCCCGCAAGCTCACCTCGGAAGAAGCGCCAACGGCTCCCTTCAAGCAGGGCGCCCTCTATCCGGTGCTGCGCAACATGAGCGGCGCTGGACTGCTGTCGAGCCGCGTGGTCCCCTCCTACTCCGGGCCACCGCGCCGCTACTACCGGATCACGCCGCTCGGGCGCGAAGTGCTCGCTGCCTGGCGCGAGACCTGGCTCGGCACCCGCGCCTTCGTCGATACCATCGTCCCGCCTTCCCCTTCCGCCGCACAGGAGACGCCGTCATGACGGCCGCGACACCCCGCACCGTCGAGGAATACCTCGACCTGCTTCGAGCCGAACTGCAGGGCGCCGATCGCGCGCTGGTACAGGACGCGCTCTACGACGCGGAAGAACACCTGCGCGCGGAGCTCGCGCAGCATCCGGAAGAAACGGAGGCAACCATGCTGGGTCGGATCGTGGCGAGCTACGGCGCGCCGAGTGAGGTCGCCGACGCATACCGCTCCAACGAAACGCGTGTGCAGGCCGCGCTGCGCACGCCGCCGCCGAAGCCGAAGCACACGACGCTCGGCCGCTTCTTCGGCGTTTACTCCGATCCGCGCGCCTACCTGGGCATGGCCTACATGCTGCTGGCGCTCGCCACCGGCATCTTCTACTTCGCGTTTGCGGTGACAGGCTTGTCGCTCTCGGCCGGCTTCGCGATCCTGATCATCGGCATCCCGTTCTTCCTGCTCTTCATCGGCACGACGCGCGTGCTCGCGCTCGCGGAGGGCCGCATCGTGGAAACACTGCTCGGCACCCGCATGCCGCGCAGGCCCGTGCATCCCGGTCCGCCCATGGGCTGGATGCAGCGCGTGCTGGAAATGCTGAGGGATCCGCGCACCTGGGGGACGCTGCTG
>JBAVJR010000541.1:0-6765 GCA_049687855.1 Steroidobacteraceae bacterium
GGTCACGGGCCAGGACGCGGAAACGGTGGCGCTGCAGCGCATCGCCGTGGGCACCCAGGCGATGACCATCTACAAGCCGCTGCGCACGCTCGCTAGCGGCGCCGCGGAACTCGCCGTGCAGATGGCAGGGCGCCGGGTGGTCGTAGCGGGCAAGTCGATCGACAACGGCCATGGCCTGGTGCCGTCGGTGCTCTTCGACGTGGTCACGATCACACGCGACAACATGCTGGACACTGTGGTGCGTGACGGCCAGGCGACCTACGACGACGTGTACCGCGGCATCCCGGACGCACAGCGACCGCCGCGCCCATGAGCGACAGCGCGGTCCTGGCAGCCCGTTCGATCGTCAAGCGCTTCGGCGCGGTCACGGCGCTCGACGGCGTCGGCTTCGAACTGCGGGCGGGTGAAATCCACGCGCTTTGCGGCGAGAACGGCGCGGGCAAATCGACGTTGATCAAGCTGCTGTCGGGCGTGCATCCCCACGGCAGCTACGACGGCGACATCTATGTCGACGGTCTCCCGGTTGAATTCCGCTCGACTCGCGACGCGGAGCGGGCAGGAATCGCGATCATCCACCAGGAGCTCGCGCTGTTCCCGGACATGACGGTCGGCGAGAACCTGTTCCTGGGTGCGTTTCCGCAGCGGTTCGGGCGCATCGACTGGGATCGCGTCTATGCGCAGTCCGCTGCGACGCTCGCTGACTGTGGCATCCAGCTCGACCCGGCGACGCGCGTCGGCGATCTGGGCATCGGCCAGCAGCAGCTCGTCGAAATTGCACGGGCCATCGCACGCAAGCCGAAGGTGCTGGTGCTGGACGAGCCTACGGCGGCGCTGTCCCGCAACGAGATCGACACCTTGCTGGCGCAGTTGCGCAAGCTGCGGGAGCGTGGTGTCGCCTGTGTCTTCATCTCGCACAAGCTCGACGAAGTGTTTGCGATCGCCGATCGCATCACCGTCCTGCGCGACGGCGCCGCCCAGGGCACGCTCGCGACCGCGGGCACGGACGCCGACGAAATCATCCGTCGCATGGTGGGGCGGCGCATCGAAGATCACTACCCGCGTCGTCAATCCACGTGCGGGCGCACCTTGCTGGCCCTGCGCGGCGTGGACGTCGATCCACCCAACGCGGGGGGGCTTGCATTGCGCGGCATCGAATTCGAAGCCCGGGCCGGTGAGGTGCTGGGGATCGGCGGCCTCATGGGTGCGGGACGCACCGAGCTGCTGATGCACCTGATGGGACTCTGGGGTAACCGCCGCGCCGGGACGGTGGAACTCGACGGTCAGCCGTTCACCGCTAACCATCCGCGTGCGGCCCTCGCGCATGGGCTCGCCATCGTCACGGAAGATCGCAAGCGCTACGGACTCGTCTTGCCACAGGGGGTCGCGTTCAATGTGTCGCTGTCGTCGCTGAAGAGCCTGCGTCGTGGTGTCTTCGTCGATCGCGACGCCGAGGTAGTCCGAACCAAGTCGATCGTCGACGACCTGCGGATCAAGGCACAGACACTGGAGCAGCCCGTCGGCACGCTTTCCGGTGGCAACCAGCAGAAGGTGGTGCTCGGCAAGATGCTGCTGACGCAACCCAAGGTGCTGCTGCTCGACGAGCCGACGCGTGGCATCGATGTCGGCGCCAAACTCGAGGTGTACGAACTCGTCAACCGGCTGACGGCGGCCGGGCAGGCGATCGTGCTCGTCTCGAGCGAGCTCGGCGAGCTGATGGGGATGAGTGACCGCATCGTGATGCTGTGCGAAGGCCGGGTGGGCGGCACCTTCGAGCGGACGGAAGCCACCCAGGAGCGATTGCTGGCCGCCGCGATGGGTCGCGTGGAGCGTGCCGCATGAATCGCTTCGCGACCCGCGAGCTGTCGATGCTGGTCGCACTGGTTGCGATCTGGGCGTTCTTTGCGTGGCAGGAACCGGTGTTCCTCTCTGCACGCAACCTGTCACTGCTTTCGGTCGAACTCGCCGTCACCGCAGTGCTCGCCCTCGGCATGCTCGTCGTGCTGCTGCCCGGGCAGATCGATTTGTCGGCGGGCAGCGGCGTGGGGCTCGCCGGCGCCGTCGCAGCTGTCCTCGTGTTCTGGCACGACGTGCCGGCCCCCGTCGCGCTGTTGATCGCGACGCTCGGCGCGGTGCTGGTCTGGTCGGCGATGGGTGCGCTGATCGCGATCGAGCGAATCCCGGCCTTCATCATGACGCTGGGTGGCCTGCTGGTGTTTCGTGGCCTGCACTGGCTCGTGATCGAGAACCAGACCGTGCCCGTCGTCGAGGGCGGCAGCCAGAATGTGTACTCGCTGCTCACCACGTACTACCTGCCGGATGTCGCCGGGTACGTGCTTGCCGGGCTGGCGGTGACCGCGATCGTCGCATCGGCGCTGGGTGCACGGAAGCGCCGGCAGTCCTACGGCTTTCTGGTCGACGACGGCGAGCTCACGTTCCTGAAGCTGTTCGTGCTCGCGCAGTTCGTCTTCCTGGTCGTCATCGTCACCAACGGCTATCGCGGCGTACCCATCGCGCTGGTGATCCTCGGTCTCGTCGCGGTGCTGGTTCACCAGCTGGTGACGAACACGCCCTTCGGCCGCTACCTCTACGCGGTCGGTGGCAACGAGGAAGCAGCAGCCGTGTCCGGCGTGCCCGTGCGCAACACGATCATCGGTGCCTACGCACTCATGGGCGGCATCGTGGCGCTGACCGGTTTCATGCAGACCGCGTACTCGGGTGCGTCGACCTCCACCGTCGGCTCCCTGATGGAACTCGATGCCGTCGCCGCCTGCGTGATCGGTGGTACCAGCCTGCGGGGCGGGCGCGGCACCGTGCTCGGCGTGCTGTTCGGCGCTCTGATCATGGCGAGCCTGCTGAACGGCATGACCTTGATGGCGGTCTCGCCGGAGGCCAAGTACATCGCGCGCGGCATCGTGCTCGCGCTCGCCGTGTGGCTCGATCTTCGACTCGGAAAGGGCAGATAGTGCGCAAGCAGAAGCCGACGCTGAATTTCTGGCAGATCTGGAACATGTGCTTCGGATTCCTCGGAATCCAGTTCGGTTTCGCGCTGCAGAACGCGAACGTGAGCCGCATCTTCCAGTCCCTCGGCGCGTCGATCGACGACCTGCCGATCCTCTGGCTTGCGGCGCCGGTCACCGGGCTGATTGTGCAGCCGATCATCGGCTACATGAGCGACCGCACCTGGGGCCGTCTCGGCCGCCGCCGCCCGTACTTCCTGGTCGGTGCGCTGCTCGCCACCGCGGCACTCGTGGTCATGCCGAACAGCCCCTACCTTTGGATTGCTGCGGGCATGCTGTGGATCCTGGACGCCTCGATCAACATCTCGATGGAGCCGTTTCGCGCGCTGGTGGGCGACATGCTGCCCGACCGGCAGCGTTGCCGTGGCTACTCGATGCAGAGCTGGTTCATCGGCGTCGGCGCCGTCGTCGCGTCCGCGCTGCCGTGGATCCTCACGAACGTGTTCGACGTGAGCAACGTCGCGGACGCCGGCGAGTTGCCGCAGTCGGTGAAACTGGCGTTCTACCTCGGTGCCGGCGCGTTCCTGGGCGCCGTGCTCTGGACGATCTTCCGCACGCGCGAGTATTCACCGGCGGAGCTCGCTGAGTTCGACGAGCGAGCGAGTGACGACGCGGCTGGCATCGAACTGCACGCTCGGGCACCTGAGTGGTACCGCAAGTCCGCCGCGGCCTGGATCATCGTGGGAGCGGCGTTCGCGGCAGCCGTTGCGTCATTCGGGTGGGACAAGCAGCTCTACGTGCTCGGCTGCGGGCTGGTCGCATTCGGCCTGCTGCAGATTGTCGTCGCGTCGCGGCAGCAGCGCGGTGCAACCGAGGGCATGCTGCACAACGTCATCAACGACCTGTACCTGATGCCGAAGGTGATGCGGCAGCTGGCAGTGGTGCAGTTCCTGTCGTGGTTCGCGCTGTTCGCGATGTGGATCTATACGACCGCGGCGGTCACCGAGCACCATTACGGCACGACCGATGCGGCCTCCGCGGCGTACAACGAGGGAGCGAACTGGGTCGGCATCCTGTTCGCTGCGTACAACGGCTTTGCCGCGCTCGCCGCGCTCTTCATCCCGCGGCTCGCCGAGATGCTCGGCCGCCGCAAGGCGCACCTGGTCTGCCTGTGGTTCGGTGCGCTCGGCCTGGTTTCGATCCGCTTCATCGAGGACCCGCGTCTGCTGCTGGTGCCGATGGTCGGCGTCGGCATCGCCTGGGCCTCCATCCTGTCGCTGCCATACGCGATGCTGTCGCAGGCCGTGCCGATGAAGAAGATGGGAATCTACATGGGGATCTTCAATTTCTTCATCGTGATCCCGCAGATTCTCGCGGCCAGCGTGCTCGGCATCCTGGTGCGCGTGCTGTTCGGCGGGCACAGCATCAACGCGCTGGCGCTGGGTGGGTTGCTGCTGGTCTTCGCGGGGCTTGCCACCCTGCGCGTGGATGATCACGAAGACCGGGCCTAGCGATCCACGTTGATGATGAGCGTCGCAGCTCCGCGAATGCGTCCTCAGGGACTATGGTAGATCTCCAGCGGAACGCGGCGCTGCTCCAGCAGCGCACGCACCGGCATCTCGATTGCGCTGCCTGGGCAGGATGCACGCTGCAGCGTCGCGAGCTTGGAATGTCCGGTGATGTGCAGCACCAGCAGGTCCGTATCGAGCAGGGTCGGCAGCGTCAAGCTGAGCCGGACCTTGGGTTCGACTGGCGCAATGCCCTCGACCACGTTCGTCGTATTCAAAAGATTCAAAGCCGCAGCGAGCCCGGGCATCCCGGGGAACAGCGAAGCGAAATGCCCATCGTCACCCATGCCGAGAATGACTGCGGCGAAGGGTCGCGGGATCCGCACCAGTGCCTCGCTCCAGCGCGCAGCGGCATTGGTCGCGGTCGCTTCGATGTCGACGAGCGTCGCGAGGGACGCCGGAGCGTTCGCAAGGGCTGCGCGCACCATGCGCAGGTTGCTGGCCGGATCGTCCGCCTTAACGCAGCGCTCGTCGGCGAGCGTCACGAGTACATTCGACCAGTCGAGCTCGCGCGACGCAAGTTCGCGTAGGAAAGCCGCCGGTGTGCGGCCACCCGACACGACGAGGCCCGCCGCGCCTTCTGCAGCAAGTCTGCGCCCGAGCGCCGCAGCGACGTCGTTGGCTAGATTGCGCGCGAGCGCGTCACCGTCTGGGAATGCGTGATGCGCCACGTTTCAGACTTCCTCGTGCTGCCAGAAACCATCGCGAGCGAGGCTGCGCAGCTCGCGCCGAAACTACGCGCTGGCTGAACCGCCGCAGGACCCGCGGACCACCAGTTTCGGCTCGATCAGCGCGGACTCGACCGGTGCGCCCGCGGTCATCTTCAGCAGGTTGTCGACGAGCATGTCGGCCGCGCGATGCGTGTCCTGCTGGACCGTCGTCAGCGGTGGAATGAAATGTGCCGCCGCTGCGATGTCATCGAACCCGACGACCGCGACGTCGCCCGGCACCGACCGGCCACGGTCGCGCAATGCGCCGATCGCGCCCATCGCGATGAGGTCACTCGCCGCGAAGACCGCATCGAACGGCACGCCCGCGTCGAGCAGGCCCATGGCGGCTTCGTGGCCCGCGTGCTCACTCGATTGCGCCGCGACTGACAGGCGCGGGTCGGGCTCGATGCCGGCCTCGCGCAGGGCCCGCTCGTAGCCGCGGAAGCGCGCCTGGAATTCCGGCCAGTGATCGGAGGAACTGCCGAGGTAGGCGATGCGCTTGCGCCCGAGGCGCAGCAGATGGCGAGTTGCCTGCAACCCGCCCGCGGTGTTGTCGGTGCGAACGTAACGACCTGGCGTGCCGTCCACGTCCGGTCCCCAGATCACGAAATTGGCGCCCGCGTCGGCGAGCTTCCGCAGCCGCGGCATCGACGAGATGTAGTCGCCGTAGCCGAGCAGGATCAGCCCGTCGGCGCGATTGCTGAGTTCGTATTCCGTGTGCCAGTCGTCGCTCAACTGCTGGAAGGAGACCAGCAGGTCGAGGCCGCGCCGGGCCGTCGCACGCGTGATGTGACCGAGCATCGACAGGAAGAACGGGTTGATCTGGCCGTCTTCGGAAGATTCCTCGAACAACAGCAAGGCCAGGGTGCTCGAGCTGCGCGTGCGCAGGCCAGCCGCACGACGATCCGTGCGATAGCTGAGCTGGCGCGCAATCGATTCGATGCGCTCGCGGGTCTCGGGGCGGACCAGGGGGCTTTTGCGCAAGGCGCGCGACACCGTGGCCTGCGAAACCTCCGCGAGGCGGGCGATATCGCGTGACGTCGGCCGGGTGCTCTTCATCGATTCCCCAGGAAGCGGGCGCACGCTAGCATGCGCCCGATGGGGCATCAACGACCCGGGGTTTAAGCCTCAGCGTCGGCTCACGCGGTCGTCCTCAAGCTGCCAGACGCCGCGGCCATCGGTGCAGGCGACCGTGCGACCCTCGCTCAGGCCGAAGGAGCCGTGCGCGATGAGCCTGAACTGGCGGCATCCGTCAATGCCTTGCTCCGCGTCGAGCGGGGTCAGCTGGTAGGTCACGCGGGTGTTCGGATTGGTCCAGCGGACGCTCTGGCCGTAAGCGGCGAGCTCGAGCGAATGGCCGACGCACGAGCGATCGGTCTTGTCCATGCGCCGCCCGATCTCGGAGCCGATGGCCGCGCCGATGACCGCGCCGACCACGATGGCCACGTTGCGCTCGGTGCTGCCCTTGGCGACCTCGCCGCCGATCGCGCCGCCCGCAACGCCACCGACGACGCCACCCAGCACCTGGCC
>JBAVJR010000542.1:0-1935 GCA_049687855.1 Steroidobacteraceae bacterium
GGGTACATCTCCCCGCGCTGGTCGCGGTGAAACAGGATCGGGTAGAACGCCTGGACGCTGCGAAACTCGAACGGGAAGACCATGGCGAACATCACGGCGTCGCCATAGCGGGTGGACCGCTCGGTGATGACCCGCGTGTCCTTGTGGTCGACGTTGTTCAGCAGTGCGAAGGTACTCAAGTCGGCTCCAGCAGGCTCAGGCGACGCCGCGCATCGGCATCAGGGAGTTGATCAGTTCGCGATTGGTCGGCAGCTGGTTGCGCATCTGGCGGGCCTTCTCGGCGCTGGCCTGCACCACGCGTCCAACCCTTTCGCGATCCCGCAGCAACGCTGCGCCGCGGGTCGCCCGCAGCGCCGGGCGGAAACCCATGCCGTACAGCACGTACTGGTAGCTTGCAGACGGGAACAGTTCGTCCACCCGCGGCGCGTCGTCGTGCCAGGGGGCCTGCTGCTGCCAGAGCAACAGCTTGTCACGCAGCGAGTCGGGGCAGGACGCGGGGTCGCGGCACGCGCGCCAGTAGTCGCTGTCGTCGCGCTGGCTGAGGACGTAATGCAGCTTCAGGAATTCGATGACGCGCTGCCAGTGATAGGCCATCTTCTCGTTGAAGCGCCGGGCAACGACCGTCATCGTCTCGCGGTTCACCGGCAGCTGGCGGCTGATGATGGTCGCTGCCTGCTCGATCAAGGCCAGCGCCGAGGCCTCCAGGGGTTCGATGAAACCGCCCGACAGCCCGACGGCAACGCAGTTGCCGACCCAGAATTGACGCCGATAGCCCGGCTCGAACCGAATCTGGCGGAAACGAAGCTGGTCCAGGTCCGTCCGTGGCGAGACCCGTCCGATATAGCCACGCAGCGCCGCCAGCGCCTCCGGCTCGCTCGTGTGGGCGCTGGAGTAGACGTGGCCAACCCCGCGCCGGGTCTGCAGGCCGATATCCCAGATCCAGCCCGAGGACACGGCGGTCGCGCAGGTCACCGAAGCGATAGGCTGGCCTGCATCCGCATACGGGACCTGCACCGCGATCGCCGTGTCGTTGAACAGGATCTGCTTGACCGAAACGAATTCGGCCCCAGGCTGCTGCCCGATGAGCAGGGCCCGCTGGCCGGTGCAATCCACGAACAGGTCGCCGGCCAGCCGCTCACCCGTGGCCAGTACGACGGCAGCGATCCTGCCGTCGGCCTCGGACTCGACCCGCTCGACGTTGCCGGAAACATACTGGACACCGAGTCGGGTGACCGCATGGTGATGCAGCAGCTGGGCGAACTTGCCGGCGTCGAAGTGATAGCCGTAGTTGACGTTGAACGCGTACTCGGGCGTTACAGACTGCTTGGGCGCCAGCCCGGCCGCGATGATCGTCGCCTGCGGCGTCACGAATTCGGCGAACGGGCAGGCAGCCTCCGTGGCCAGCCAGTGCTCGGCCAGGTTCAGCGTCGCGTACTCCGCAGGCAGGCTGAAAGGATGGACGTACTGGCAATCGTCGCCCTGCCTGGACCAGCCGGTGAACCGGGTTCCCTGCTTGAAACTCGCCTCGCACTGGCGCACCAGGTCGGCCTCGGCCAGGCCGATCTTCTGCAGCGTCAGGCGCATCGAGGGCCAGGTTCCCTCGCCGACGCCGATGATCGGGATGTCCGGCGATTCCACGAGGACGACCTCGGGCGCATGGGCAGACTCACGGTTCTCGGCGGCGATCAGGCTGGCGGTGATCCACCCGGCCGTGCCGCCCCCGACAACAATGATCCTGCGTACCGCGTCCTGCACCGCCTCAATCTCCCCTGACGCCCGAGGCAGGGCAAGCATCCGCCCTGCCCCTGCAACGACCAGAAAAAAAGCTGCCCCGTGAGGGGCAGCTTCGTGTCGACGCCAGCCCGGTCGAGTTCAGAACTTGTATCTGACACCCACGTTGTACCGCGTTCCCAACTGGGTCGCAAACAGCACCTG
>JBAVJR010000543.1:0-1576 GCA_049687855.1 Steroidobacteraceae bacterium
GCGCACGATGTCGTCCTCGCCCAGGTAGGGGCCGCTCTGCACCTCGATCATCTCCACAGGGATCTTGCCCGGGTTGGTGAGCCGGTGCTTCGCTCCCAGCGGGATGTAGGTGCTCTGGTTCTCGCCCACCAGCTCCTCCACCCCGTCCTTCTCCACCACGGCGGTGCCCTGCACCACCACCCAGTGCTCGGCCCGGTGGTGGTGCATCTGCAGGCTCAGCGATGCGCCCGGTTTGACCATGATGCGCTTGACCTGGAAGCGCTCGCCCGAGTCGATGCTGTCGTACCAGCCCCAGGGTCGATGCACCTGCCGATGCAGCGTCTGTTCGCTGCGCCCGGCGCGGTCGAGTTCGGCGACGATCTGCTTGACCTCCTGGCTGCGGCTGCGCTTGATGACGAGCACGGCGTCGGGCGTCTCGACCACCACCGCGTCGTCCATGCCGACCACGCCGACGAGGCGGCTGGTGGCATGCACGAGCGTGTTGCGGCTGTCGCGCAGCAGCGCGTCGCCGTGGCTGGCGTTGCCGGCTGCATCTTTGTCGCTGACCTGCCAGACGGCATCCCTGGCACCGAGGTCGTTCCAGCCGGCCGACAGCGGGACCATGCGCAGCGTAAACGCCCCGGGTGCGGCCGCGACGGGTTCCATCACGGCGTAGTCGGTCGACTCGGACGGGATCGCGGCAAATGCCTCGCGGCCGGGGCGCACGAACGAGGCATCGACCTGGCGCAGTTCCCAGGCGGCGCGCGTGGCGGCGGCGATGTCGGCGCGGCAGCGTTCGAGCGCGGCGAGCCACACCGAGGCGCGCACCACGAACATGCCGCTGTTCCAGAAGTACTGACCCTCGGCCAGATAGCGATTCGCCGTCGCGAGGTCGGGCTTCTCGACGAAGCGCTCGACCAGCATGCCGCTGTCGGCCTGGCCCGTGGCCTTGATGTATCCGTAGCCGGTCTCGGGCCGATCGGGCTGCACGCCCAGGATCACGATCGCGCCGTCGGCGGCCAGTCGCACGGCACGTTGCAGCGCCGCGGTGAAGGCCGGCTCGTCGACGACGGTCTGGTCTGCCGGCGTGACGGCCAGCACCGGGTCGGTGCCCGAGCGCATCGCGTGCAGGGCGGCCAGGGCCATCGCCGGCGCGGTGTTGCGCCCCATCGGCTCGAGCAGCAGCGTGGCGCCTTCCTGGCGAAGCTCGCGCAGCTGTTCGAGCACCAGGAAGCGGTGTTCCTCGTTGCCGACCACGCAGGTGGGCGCGACTCGAATGTCGGGCGCGGCCAGCGAGGCCAGTCGCTGCGTCGCCTGCTGGAACAGGCTGCGGTTGCCCTGCAGCACCAGGAACTGCTTGGGGAACTGGGCGCGCGACAAGGGCCACAGCCGCGTGCCGCTGCCGCCGGCCATCACGACGGGTTGGAGGTCGATAGGGGTCATGTTCGGCTCAGGTGAGTCGCCCGTTCAAGGGGCCGCTTCGAACCCGTTCGGGTTCATCGACTGCCAGCGCCAGCTGTCCGCGCACATGGCATCCAGGTCACGCGTGGCCTGCCAGCCGAGCAGGCTGCGGGCGCGCGTCGGGTCGGCGTAGCAC
>JBAVJR010000544.1:0-1770 GCA_049687855.1 Steroidobacteraceae bacterium
CTTCACCACTGGCGCGAATCATTTGCCGGACAAAGTGATTCGTCGGACTGATTTTTAAACGCTCAGTACACCAACGGAATCCATTTCTTGGTGCGGGATAGCCTTTCCCAATTAGACTCACCCAAAAGGTATCTTTAGTGGCAGGTTCAAGTAAGTGAGGTTCTATGGGCATTCCCTGCTCAGTAGCAGCAGATTTCATTTTCTCTAGGGACTGCCGTACCCAGGAAGCGACAATGGGATTTTCCACCAGAGTATCTGTGGTAATAACATGAACAGTTTTAGTCCATTTCTCGGAAGGAAGAGTAGCAATGGCATTCCAAATCAGTTGCAGTACGGCTGTGCTGTCTTTGCCACCGCTATAACCAATAATCCAGGGAAGGCTATCCAAGCAGTATAGTTCTTGAATTTCTTGAGTCAGTCCCTTAACGTCTTCGACGAACTCAGTCACGGCGCGGGAGGGAAATAGTGATGTCTGGGTGGAAATCATTTTGGATTTTGGATTTTAGATTTTGGATTTTAGATTTTGGATTGGTAACTGGTATAGTATATTTACTTTCAAGCTTTTAAGAACGATCCTAACTTGCAGCCAACATTTATTCAATGGGGTTATATTCCTTCATCAAATCTCAATAAATGCTTTACTCACTCCTAGCTCGTTTTCAAGGCGGATTGCTCGGTAGCGCGATCGCTGAAATTGTAACCTATCCCAGCACCGATAAGTCAGAACCATCCCTCCGTAGCCTTCAGCTTTGTCTGTTGCCAATTTTGCTGGAGTCGGGATATGTGGCGGAGATAGACTGGCGAGAAATTTACCAAAAACAGCAAACTAGCGGCTACTGGAACCGAACACCGAATAGCAGCGAACTCGCCGTCCTGACAATGCCTCTGGCTCTCTTTTTTCACGACAGTGCCAGTCGCTTAGAAACCCAGTTGAGCAACTTCCTTAACGCCTGGGGACTGCCGCAAGAAAGTTTGCCGGAACTCCTCCTCTGGGGGCAAATAATTTCTCTGGCACTGCGAGGCAAGCTCCAGCCAAGCCTCCTTATTCCCCAACTCCTGGACGGTAATACCCCCTTCAAACCGCAGCTAGAGCGAGTGCAGCGCTATCTGGAGCGAGATCTGCCCCTAACTCAGGCAATCGCCGACTTGCAGCACGCTCCACCTCAATTTCAGGGAATGGCGGCGGCGCTTTTCTGTTTTGCCAGTGTCCCAGAAGATTTCCGCCTCAGCACGCTGCGAGCCGTGCAAGGAGAAAGGCAGTTGGCTGGGGTTGCTGCCTTAACCGGTTCACTGGCTGGGGCTTACAATAGTGTTAGTGGCATTCCTGTTCCTTGGCGGCTGGCAGCACAGAACAGTCCAGCCCTTCAGGAAATTCCCCAACAAGCCAAGTCCCTACTGGCTACTTGGTCTGGGAATTACTACTGCATGACTGGTGATTTCTCCGCTAAACTGGCTGTAGCTGCTGCGGGCACTATCCAACCCCGCCATTCTTGGCGAATGATTTCCCAACGTTAATCTGCCAAACTCTCCTCAATTTCTCCTGCTCCATGAAAGCCTTGCATTTTCTAACTCAGCATTTGGGAAAGCGGTGGCGAGAAAGCAATACCTCTTCGCAGATATCAGAAGCCTTGCCGCAAAAAAAATCTATCCTACCCGATATTTCCCTGCAACGCCTGCACAATTCGCGGCGCTTGCAAAAAATTCATCCTCCCTTGATGTTGGGCGTAACGGTTGTCGCCCTGACCAGTGTTGTCGGCTACCGCTTTTACA
>JBAVJR010000545.1:0-11014 GCA_049687855.1 Steroidobacteraceae bacterium
GACATCCAGGCGGGCGCCGGCGGCACCGAGGCCCAGGACTGGGCCAACATGCTGATGCGCATGTACCTGCGCTGGGGCGACAAGAACGGCTTCAGGACCGAGATCGTCGATGCCAACGGTGGTGAAGTCGCAGGCATCAAGAGTGCGACGATCAAGTTCGAAGGCGAGTACGCCTACGGCTGGCTGCGCACCGAAACGGGCGTGCACCGCCTCGTGCGCAAGAGCCCGTTCGATTCCAATGCGCGGCGCCACACCTCGTTCGCGTCGGTGTTCATCTCGCCTGAGGTCGACGACGACATCGCCATCGACATCAATCCGGCCGACCTCGAGACCGACGTCTACCGTTCGAGCGGCGCGGGCGGCCAGCACGTGAACAAGACCGAATCTGCGGTGCGCATCCGTCACATGCCGTCGGGCATCGTGGTGGCGTGCCAGAGCGAGCGCAGCCAGCACAAGAACCGTTCGACGGCGATGAAGATGCTGAAGGCCAAGCTGTACGAACTCGAGGTCAACAAGCGCAATGCGGCGGCGAAGGTGCTCGAGGACTCGAAGTCGGACGTGAGCTGGGGCAACCAGATCCGTTCGTACGTGCTCGACCAGTCGCGCATCAAGGATCTCCGCACCGGCGTGGAAATCGGCAACACTACGGCAGTGCTCGACGGCGACTTGAATCCGTTCCTCGAAGAAAGCCTGAAGCAGGGACTATGAGCGACGAACAACCGAAGTCTCCAGCCGCCGCCGCGCCGGCCGACGAGAACCACCTCATTGCCGAGCGCAAGGCGAAGCTCGAGCGCCTGCGCGGGAAGGGCCCGGCCTTCCCGAACGACTTCCGGCGCGATGCCACGGCCGACGAGTTGCACACGGGTTATGGCGAGCGCACCACCGAGTGGCTCGACGCGCATCCGACGCGCGTGACCGTGGCCGGCCGCATGATGGCAAAGCGCATCATGGGCAAGGCGTCATTCGCGAAGATTGCCGATCGCAGCGGTTCGATCCAGTTGTTCCTGCAGCAAGCCGCACTGGGGGAGACCTACGACGAGTTCAAGGGCTGGGACGTCGGCGACATCGTCGGCGCCGCCGGCACGCTGTTCAAGACGCGCACCGGTGAGCTCTCGGTCAAGGTCGAGACGCTGCGCCTGCTGGTCAAGTCGTTGCGGCCGTTGCCGGACAAGTGGCACGGCCTGGCCGACGTCGAGAGCCGCTATCGCCAGCGCTACGTCGACCTGATCGTCAGCGACGACAGCCGTGAGGTGTTCCGCAAGCGCACGCGCATCGTGCAATACCTGCGCCAGTTCCTCGATGCGCTCGACTTCATGGAGGTCGAGACGCCGATGCTGCAGGTGATTCCGGGCGGCGCGGTCGCGAAGCCGTTCGTCACGCACCACAACGCGCTCGACGTCGACATGTACCTGCGGATCGCGCCCGAGCTGTACCTGAAGCGGCTGGTCGTGGGTGGCTTCGAACGCGTGTACGAGATCAACCGCAACTTCCGCAACGAAGGGTTGTCGACGCGCCACAACCCCGAGTTCACGATGCTCGAGCTGTACCAGGCTTACGCCGACTACCGCGACCTGATGGACATGGTCGAGCGGATGTTCCAGGGCATCGCGGACATGGTCTGCGGCACCCGCAAGGTCGAGTACCAGGGCGAGACGTTCGACTTCGGCTCGGCTTTCCACCGGGTGACGGTCGAGGAACTCGTCGCGAATTTCACCCCGGGCATCGACCGCACGCGCCTGCGCGACGTCGAGTACCTACGCGGCGAGTGCGCGAAGCTCCATATCGCGGTCAAACCGGACGACGGCGCCGGCAAGCTGCAGATCGAGATCTTCGAGAAGATGGCCGAGCATCGATTGACGCAGCCGACGTTCGTGTACGCGTACCCGGCCGAAGTGTCACCGCTCGCGCGCCGCAATGACTCCGATCCGTTCCTCACGGACCGCTTTGAATTCTTCGTCGGCGGCCGCGAGATCGCCAACGGGTTCTCGGAACTCAACGACGCGGAAGACCAGGCCACGCGCTTCCGCGAACAGGTGGCGCGCAAGAGCGGCGGTGACGAAGAAGCTATGTTCTATGACGCCGACTACGTGCGTGCGCTGGAGTACGGCTTACCGCCGACGGCCGGTCTCGGCATCGGCGTCGATCGCACGGTGATGCTGTTCACGAACTCACCGTCGATCCGGGACGTGCTGCTGTTCCCGCACATGAAGCCGGAGTGAGGAAGGGGATAGGGGTTAGGGGTTAGTAGGGGGTGCGGCGTCGCGGCGTGCTTCATCGCGGCCGCCACCGCGGGAGCGGTCTGCCGCAAGGCCGGGTGAGGGTCCACGCGCAAGCGTTCCGCTTCCGACTGACCGCTTCCTCCCCTTCCTGGCCTTTCTCCCCTACAAGCTATACGGAAGCGCCCGCGGTTCGGCGCTGCGCCCATCCTCCAGCTGGAGCACCTTGCCTGCCGCATCCAGGTTCGTGACCGCCAGCAGCTCGATGCCGTCGTCCGTCTCGGCCGTCAGCAACACGTCCGCCGCCTTCGCGCCCTCGAGTGACAGAGTGGCCATCGGCGCGGGCGCTGCCGGGCCGGCCGCCAGGTGAAAACGCATGGTGCGTCGCTTCACGCGTCCCAGATGATGCGTCCGTGCGACGATCTCCTGTCCGGTGTAACAGCCCTTGTTGAAACTGACGCCATCGATCAAGTCGACGTTCAGCATCTGCGGAGTGAATTGCTCCGACGTGGCCGAGAACACGTGCGGCAGGCCTGCGGCGATGTCCGCAGCGAGCCACTCGGCCTGTGCGCGTGGGCTGGGCCGGCTCAGCGAGAGTCCGCTGATCGAGCGCCACGCCTCGGGTGGCGCCGCGATGACTTCGCGGCCGGGCGCGTACTGGAACGTCACGACTTCGGTCGCGCCCGCGAGCGGCACCGGCGACATCGTGGGTGCGGCCTCGTCAAACACCCGGTGAGCCTCCGCGGCAGCCGCTGCGTCACCCGTCAGGATCGCGCCGACGTTGAGGTCGGTCGCGTGCAGGATTTCCACCTTCGAACGCAGGACGAACTTGCGCAGGTGCGTGGCCAATTTGCCGAGCAGGTCGGCAGGCAGCAGCGCGTAAATCGCTGCGTCGGTCTGGCGGAAGCGCACCAGCGCGATGACGCGTCCCTGGTTGGTGCAGCAGGCGGCCACCTGGGTCCGGCCGTCCGTCAGCAGGCGGACGTCGTTCGTGAACTGGCCCTGCAGGAACGTCGCAGCATCGGTGCCGCCAACGCGCAAGACGGCGAAACCCGGCAGCAGCACCGTGCGAAGGGGCGGTGTGGCGACTTCGTGCATAGTTCGACCCGGGTCCAGTTGCAGCCTGTACGACGGGACCATAGCCCAAGCGCTCGGTGGAGAACATAGGCAACATCTGGCAACATTGCGGGTTCAATATGAAGCCTTCGCACGACGAGCAGACCGCCCACCCGATCGACCCCACGGCCACATCGCCCGAGGCCGGGCCGCAACCCGCGGCATCTCCGCAGCCGCCGGTCCTGCCGCGCGAGATTGGCGGCCGGGACGGGCCCGAGCCCACGCGGTTCGGAGACTGGGAAAAGGCGGGGCGCTGCATCGACTTCTAACGCACCGGATTCCCGAGGAGAGGTAGCGACATGGCGCAGCCCGAGCGGCCGCTGTCCCCGTTCATGCAGTACCGTTGGCAGTACACCAACACCCTGTCGATCCTGCACCGGATCACGGGCATCCTGCTCAGCCTGTGTTTCTTCGTGCTGGTGTACTGGCTGGCCGCCGCGGCCTCCGGACCCGAACGCTACGCCGCCGCGGTCGCCGCGCTGGGTTCGCCGCTCGTCGTGCTGCTGCTCATGGGCGGCTTGTTCTCGTTCTGCTACCACCTGCTGAATGGCATCCGACACCTGTTCTGGGATGCCGGCTACGGTTTCGAGCTACCCGCCGCGCGCAAATCGGGCTGGGCGGCGGCGATCGGCGCGGTGGTGCTGACCGCGGTGCTGTGGATCGTGCTCGGTGCCTCGCTCGGAGGTCCTGCATGAGCCTGCGCAGCCCGCTCGGTCGTGTCCTCGGCCTCGGTTCCGCCAAGGGCGGCTCCGGTCACTGGTATTCGCAACGCGTCACGGCCGTTGCGCTCGTCATTCTCGGTTCCTGGTTCGTTGCATCGCTGGCGATGCTTGGTGCGGGGGCCTCGCACGCCGCCGTGACTGGCTGGCTGCATTCGCCGTTCTCCGCAGTGATGGCGCTGCTGCTCGTTGCAGTTACCGCGTACCACGCGCAGCTGGGCCTGCAGGTCGTGTGCGAGGATTACATCAGCGACAAGGGCGCGCGCCTGGTCGTGCTGATCGCGCTCAAGTTCGCGCTCGTCGTGGCCGCCCTGATCGGCATCCTCGCCGTGTTGCGCATCGCGTTCGGAGCCCAGGCATGACCACTGCGGATTACGCGTTCACCGATCATACTTACGACGTCGTCGTAGTCGGCGCGGGCGGCGCCGGACTGCGCGCCACCTTCGGCCTCGCCGAGCAGGGTCTCAACACGGCTTGCATCAGCAAGGTGTTCCCGACGCGCAGCCACACGGTCGCGGCACAGGGCGGCATCAGCGCAGCGCTCGGCAACATGGGCGAGGACGACTGGCGCTTCCACTTCTACGACACCATCAAGGGCTCGGACTGGCTCGGCGACCAGGACGCGATCGAGTTCATGTGCAAGGAAGCGCCGGCGGCGATCCTCGAGCTCGAGCACTACGGCCTGCCGTTCTCGCGCACCGAGGACGGCAAGATCTACCAGCGCCCGTTCGGCGGCATGACCACGCATTACGGCAAGGGCATCGCGCAGCGCACGTGCGCCGCGGCGGACCGCACGGGCCACGCGATGCTGCACACGCTGTACCAGCAGTCGCTGAAGCACGAAGCACGCTTCTTCATCGAATACTTCGCGCTCGACCTGATCATGGAAGACGGTGCTTGCCGCGGTGTCGTGGCGCTCGACATGTCGACGGGCCAGCTGCATCGTTTCCGTGCGCACACGGTGATCCTCGCGACGGGCGGCTATGGCCGCGCGTACTTCTCGTGCACCTCGGCGCACACCTGCACGGGTGACGGCGGTGGCATGGCGCTGCGCGCCGGCCTGCCGCTGCAGGACATGGAGTTCGTGCAGTTCCACCCGACCGGCATCTACGGCGCAGGTTGCCTGATCACCGAAGGCTCGCGCGGTGAAGGCGGGTACCTCACCAATTCCGCGGGCGAGCGTTTCATGGAGCGCTACGCGCCCAACGCGAAGGACCTGGCTTCGCGCGACGTCGTGAGCCGTTCGATGACGATCGAGATTCGCGAGGGCCGCGGTGTCGGAGCGCAGAAGGACCACATCCACCTGCACCTCGAACACCTGGGCGCCGCCGTGATCCACGAGCGCCTGCCAGGCATCGCCGAGACCGCGCGTATCTTCTCTGGCGTCGACGTCACGCGCGAACCGATCCCGGTGCTGCCGACCGTGCACTACAACATGGGCGGTATTCCCTGCAACGTGCACGGCGAAGTGGTCACGTTGCGCAACGGCAATCCGGATTCGGTCGTCCCGGGCCTCATGGCCGTGGGCGAAGCCGCCTGCGTGTCGGTACATGGCGCGAACCGTCTCGGCTCCAATTCACTGCTCGACCTGGTCGTGTTCGGTCGCGCGGCTGCGCATCATTGCGGCAGGACGGTCAAGCCCGGCACGTCGCACAAGCTGCTGCCGAAGGACGCGGGCGACCTGGCGGTCAGCCGGCTCGACCGGTTCCGCAACGCGAAGGGCACGCGCCGCACGTCGGACATCCGTCTCGACATGCAGCGCGTGATGCAGAACCATGCGGCGGTGTTCCGCACCGGCGAGTCGCTCGACGAAGGAGTGCACAAGCTCGACGCGGTCTTCAGCACGTTCTCCGACGCGCAGGTGGCTGACCGCTCGCTGATCTGGAACACCGACCTGATCGAGACGCTCGAGCTCGACAACCTGCTTGCGCAGGCGCTGGTGACGATGTCGTCGGCGGCCAACCGCCAGGAAAGCCGTGGCGCCCATGCCCGTGAAGACTTCAAGGACCGGGACGACGTGAACTGGCTCAAGCACACGCTGGCGTGGGCCGATGCCTTGGGCCGGATCTGCATAGACTACCGTCCGGTGCACCTCAACTCGCTCACGAGCGACGTCGAAGCCATCCCGCCCAAGGCCCGTACCTACTGACCCCTGCGAAGCACCACATGCCCCAATTCAGACTTCCCGAGAATTCCCGGGTTCAGCCCGGCAAGAGCCACGCGGCCCCGGCGGGTGCGAAGAACGTCAAGACCTTCCGCATCTACCGCTTCGACCCGGACTCGAACCAGAAGCCGCGCGTCGACATCTACGAAGTCGACACTGACAGCTGCGGGCCGATGGTTCTCGATGCGCTGATCAAGATCAAGAACGAAGTCGACTCGACGCTCACGTTCCGCCGGTCGTGCCGCGAGGGCATCTGCGGTTCGTGCGCGATGAACATCGACGGCGTGAACACGCTGGCGTGCACCAAGGCCATCGGCGAGATCAAGGGCGACGCGAAGATCTATCCATTGCCGCACATGCCGGTGATCAAGGACCTGGTGCCCGACCTCACCAACTTCTACGCGCAGTACGCGTCGGTGAAGCCATGGTTGCAGACGCGCACGCCGGCGCCGCCCGACCGCGAGCGCCTGCAGTCGAAGGAAGACCAGGAGAAGATCGACCGCCCGTCTGCCTGCATCCTGTGCGCCTGCTGCTCGACGAGCTGCCCGTCGTACTGGTGGAACAGCGACCGCTTCCTCGGTCCGGCGGCGCTGCTCGCTGCGTACCGCTGGATCATCGACACGCGCGACGAGGCGACCGGCGAGCGCCTCGACGAACTCGAGGACCCGTTCCGTCTCTACCGCTGCCACACGATCATGAACTGCGCGCAGGCCTGCCCGAAGGACCTCAATCCCTCGAAAGCAATCGCGGAGATCAAGAAGATGATCGTCGAGCGGCAGCACTGATGCCCTTTGCCGGCACTCCGGCGACGACGGGCGAGGTCGGCTGCAGGCGGGGTGTGGGCCGGTGACTGCTGCCGCCGACTTCAACATGGCACGGCTGCGCTGGCGCTGCCGGCGTGGCATGCGCGAGATCGACGTCCTGCTCAACCGGTACCTCGACCGGGCCTGGGAGACGGCGTCACCCACTGAACGCGACGCGTTCCTGCAATTGGTCGATCTGCAGGACCCCGACCTGTTCGGGTATCTTGTGGGTCGGGCCATCCCGGCCGAGGAATCCCAGCGTGCGATCATCGCCTGCATCCATCGACTCGAGCCTTGAGCTGCCGCCGGTGACTGCAGCCGACCTCGCCGCGGGCGCGATCGCGGCGCTGGCTACGGCCTTCCTGGCTTTGGCCGTGGTCCGTTCGGGCGGATCGACTACTGCTGCCACGCTGCTCCTGCTGGCTGGCGGCTCGATCGTGGCGACCCAGGCCCGGTCGTGGGTGCGCCACTCGCGCCGACCGGCCCGGCGGCTCGTGGCCTGCGCGGACGGCTCCCTCTGGCTGCACACGGCGGGTGAAGCCCCCTGTCGTGCGACGGTCGGGGTCGGCACGCGGTTGTTAGGCCCCTCGGTTTTCCTTGATCTGCTTGCGGATTCCAACCCGGCCGGCAAGCGGTACCGCGCCTGGCTGACGCCGCTGGACGTGCCGACCCCTGCAATTCGCCGGTGGAGTGTCGTCCTACCCCGTTCCGGGCGCGGGACTGGCTCGTGACCGGGCAGCCGTTGCGCTAGCCTAGCCATGCAAGCCATGCAGAACTTTCCCCCGTCGGACGAGTCTATGAAGTCGCGAGAACCCGGGGACGAAGCTGCCGGTCTGCCTGCGGGCACCGAGCAAAGCGACCTCGAACTCGTGCGGCGGGCCCAGCAGAACGAACGCGGGGCGTTCGACCTGCTGGTGCTCAAGTACCAACACAAGGTCATCAAGCTGGTGGCACGGCTGCTACGCGATCCGGCCGAAGCCGAGGACGTCGCCCAGGAGGCTTTCGTGAAGGCCTATCGGGCCCTCGGGTCGTTCCGGGGCGACAGCGCGTTCTACACCTGGCTCTATCGCATCGCGGTCAATACGGCCCGCAATTCGATCGCCTCGCGCCAGCGCCGACCCCTGGATTACGAAGTAGAACTCTCGGAAAGCGAGCAGAACAACGTGGCGGCGCGACTCAAGCACGACGATACGCCCGAGGCGACCGTCCTCTCCGAGGAGATCCGCCAGACGGTCAACGAGGCGATCGGGCAACTGCCCGAAGACCTGCGCACCGCCATCGTGCTGCGCGAGATCGAAGGCCTCAGTTACGAAGAGATCGCGACGGCAATGGACTGTCCGGTGGGCACCGTCCGGTCGCGCATCTTCCGTGCCCGTGAAGCCATCGACCGCGCCCTGAAACCCCTGCTCGACTGAAACCGAGTGCCGAGAACGAAATGACCGACCAGATTCGTGAACAGCTTTCGGCCCTGCTCGACGGCGAACTGCCGCGGGACGAGATGGGCCTGCTCATGCGGCGCCTCGACAAGGATCCCGAACTGCGCCGTGCCTTCGGCAGCTATGCGCTGATCGGCGAAGTGCTGCGTGCCCCCGGCGGCCGGATCGCCGCGTCCTCGTTTGCAGAGCGCGTGAGTGCCGCCATCGGCGACGCCCCGGCCATCGTCGAGAAGACATCCACGGCGCGCCCGGCCGCAACGGTGCCGCTGCCGCAGCAGGTCGCCCTGTGGAAGCGGCCGATCGTGCGTACGGCTCTGGCTGCCGGCGCAGCCGTCACCGCAGTGCTGCTGTTCCGGCCCGACGGCACGCCCGTCGCGCAGCGCGAAGTCACTCCAGCCAATTCCTTCGCCATGTCCGCCAGTCCGACGCCGGCGCAGACCCAGCGCCTCGCGGGCTACCTGGTCGCCCACAGCCAGTTCTCGACGCCGATGGTCCGTCGCAACGTGCTCTCGAGTCTGCTCGCCGCCGACCCGGGCATAACGCGCGTCTCGCACGAGATGGGTGAGGCTCCCTAGCAATGAGTCGAGCCGCGATGAGTCGAGCCGCGGTTTGCGTCGCTGCCTGCCTGCTGGCGTTCTCGGCGAGCGCCGAAGACGACGCGCGGGCCTGGATCGAACGCATGTCGGAGTCGCTCGCCACACGCAACTACGACGGGCTGTTCACGCATTCGACCGGGCGCCAGGCCGAAACGATGCGCATCGTGCACCGGGTCGACAAGGGCAAGAGTTTCGAGCGCCTCGTGTCGCTGGACGGCAGCGGCCGCGAGATCGTGCGCACGCGCGAAGAAGTCCACGCTTACCTGCCGGACCGCCGCGTCGTAATCGTGGAGCCGCGTGGCGACGATGGCTCGTTGCTCAAGTCGCTGCCCACCCCGGGCCCCGCGCTCGATCGCAACTACCAGCTTGTCGTCGGCCCGAAAGGCAGTCGCCTGCTGGGCCGCGAGGTCCGCGTCATCGACGTCCGGCCCAAGGACATCTACCGCTACGGCTACCGCCTCTGGCTCGATGAAGACACGGCCATGCCCCTGCAGTCGATCGTGACGAATGGCATCGGCAACCCCATCGAGATCATTCGTTTCACGCAATTGCAGATGAAGGACAGGATCCCGGCCCACGACATCGAACCGACGGTCGATGCCACCGGGTTCCAGTGGATCCGCACCGGCCGCAAGCTCGCCGCCATGCCGCAGCTGCCGCGCAACGGCGGCTGGCGACCGATGCGCCTGCCGCCCGGCTTCCGGCTCGTGGCCAGCCGGCTGCAGCCTATCCCGGGTTCGCCGATGCCGGCCCAGCACCTGATCTTCTCGGACGGCATCGCAGCCATCTCCGTCTTCATCGAGCCCGGCGCAGAGACGGGTCCACGTCCGCCCGAAACCTCGAGCATGGGGTCGGCCAACGCCTATTCGACCAGCGTGCACGGGCACGTGGTCACCGCCATCGGCGAAGTGCCCGCGGCCACGGTCCGGGAGATCGCCAACTCGGTCGCGCCGGTCCAGGGTTCCGCAGTCCCGGCTGATTTCCCGGCCGGTTCTGCCCGCTGAGCCATGGGGCAGGTCACCGGGGTCGTGACCCGGGTCGAGGCCGGGCGGGCCCGCGTCGAATGCGGCGTCTCGAATCACCCAGCCTGCGGTATGTGCGCCACCGGGCGCGGCTGCGGCTGGCTACGGTCGAACCAACCCCGCAGGCTCGAAATAGACGCGCATCAGGGCCTGCACACGCTCGAGCCGGGCGACCGGCTCGAGGTGCAGATTGACGATGCCCGCCTGCTGCGGGCGGCCAGTCGGTTATACCTGCCACCCTTGGCCGGGTTACTGGCCGGCCCGGCGTTGGTCCGGGTCGCGGGCTGGGAGTGGGGGGGCACCCCGTTGCTGGGGGCGGCGGTCGGCCTGATCGCCGGGGGCCTGATCGCCTGGTGTTGGACGCGGGCGGGGGTCCCGGTGCGGTGGCGGTGGCTCGGCGCCGCTGCGACCACGTTGCCGGGCCAGCCATGACCCGGGCCACGCTCGAGCTGTACGTCCGCGCGGGCTGTCACCTCTGCGACGCGTTCCTGCTCGATCTTTCGCTCGACCATCCGGGGCTGCTGGGCGCGCTCGCAACCCGCGACGTCGATACTGATGCGGCGCTGGCCACGGAGTTCGGGCTGCGCGTTCCGGTGCTCGCGATCAACGGTCGAGTTGCCTGCGAAGGCCGTTACGATCGTGACAAGGTCGCGGCAGCGCTCGGGCTATAATCGCGGGTTTTGACGCGCCCGAACCGCGGGTTGCGCCGGACGACCTGGGCCCCGATGAAACTGATCCGCAACTTTTCCATCATCGCGCACATCGACCACGGCAAGTCGACGCTCGCCGACCGTTTCATCCAGATCTGCGGCGGCCTGCAGGACCGCGAGATGCAGGCGCAGGTGCTCGACTCGATGGACCTCGAGCGCGAGCGCGGCATCACGATCAAGGCGCAGAGCGTCTCGCTGCACTACCTGGCGCGCGACGGCGAGACCTACCAGC
>JBAVJR010000546.1:0-4408 GCA_049687855.1 Steroidobacteraceae bacterium
GCGTGCGGGGATCGCCTGGTCGCTGCTGCTGATTGTGGGAACACTGGCCGTGCTGTCCGAAGCGGTCTACCTGCTCGGTCGGCTGTGGACTGCGCGTCTCGGCGCGCCATCCGCCATCCTCCCCGACACGCACTGGCGGTTCGTGCTGCCCAACGTGCTGATCGCAGCCGTGGTCGGCGCGCTCGCCCTGCGCTATTTTTATGTGTCGCAGCAGTGGCGCCGCTCGGTCGAACTCGAGGCCCGCGCGCGCATTCATGCGCTGCAGGCACGGATCCGGCCGCATTTCCTGTTCAACAGCATGAATACGATCGCAGCGCTCACGCGCACCAACCCGGCGCAGGCCGAGGAAGCGATCGAGGACCTGTCCGACCTTTTCCGCGTCAGCCTGAGCGACGCGCGCGCGCAGATCACGCTCGAGGAAGAAGTCGAGATCGCGCGCACCTACCAGAGAATCGAGAAGCTGCGGCTCGGCGACCGGCTGCAGGTGCACTGGGATGTCGACGACCTGCCGCCCCGCTGCCTGGTGCCCGGCCTGCTGCTGCAGCCGCTGCTCGAAAACGCCATCAGGCACGGCATCGAACCCCTGCCGCAGGGCGGCATCGTCGACGTGCGCGGCCGGCTCGCCGATGGCACGATCATGCTCGAGGTGACCAATCCGAAGCCGTCGGGTACGCCGCCGCCCCTGCGCCGCGGTCACCGGATGGCGCTCGACAACATCCGGCAAAGGCTGGACTTGGCCTTCCCCGGCCGTGCGGCTGTCGAAGTCGACATCACGGAGAGCCGGTACACGGTCCGGCTCCGATTCCCGCACGCGGAGCACGAATCCGACTTCCCTGGCACCACGCTGTCGGGCATCGCCGCGCTGCCTTCGTGACACGCGGCCCGGTCCATCGGACAATCCCGGTCCGCGCATGGACGAAGACACCCCCTCCCCCGCCGATTCGGAAAAGCTGCGAGCGCTGATCGTCGACGACGAGGCGCCGGCACGCGCGCGGCTGCGCCGCTTGCTCGAGGAGCTGGGCGACGTGATGATCGTCGGCGAGGCGGCCAACGGCGCCGAAGCGCTCGACCGCTGTGCGACGCTCGATCCCGACCTGGTGCTGCTCGACGTGCACATGCCCGGCATGGACGGCATCGAGGCTGCCCGCCACCTGGGCGCACTCGACGAGCCGCCGGCCGTCATCTTCACCACCGCCCACGACGAATACGCGCTCGCGGCGTTCGAGACCGAAGCCGTGGGTTACCTGTTGAAACCGGTGCGCCGCGAGAAACTCGCGCGCGCCGTGCGACACGCGGCGCGGATCGCCGGCCCGCAGCTCGCACGACTTGCCGAACAATCGCAGCTCGGGCGCCGTCGCGGGCAGATCTGCGCGCGTCTCGGCGAGCAACTGCGGCTCGTGGCCATCGAAGACGTGCTGTACTTCAGTGCCGGCCAGAAGTACGTGACCATGCGGCACCGCGGCGGGCGCGAGCTCATCGACGAATCGCTGCGCGCGCTCGAACAGGAGTTCGCGCCGGACTTCATCCGCATTCATCGCAACTCACTGGTCGCACGCCGCTACGTGCAGGTCGTCGAGCGCAGCCCCGAAGGCCATCTGTTCGTGCGACTCACGGACAGCGAGGAAACCCTGCAGGTCAGCCGCCGCTACGCGGCCGAGGCCCTGCGCCAGATCCGCACCGGACACTGAGACCCCATGAACTCCTCCAGCGAAGACATCGGCGAAGCGACGATCACCCTGCCTGAACCGCGGGCCGCCGCTTCGCAAAAGGTCTTCTTCGCCCGCGTTGGCATGCTCTTGCTCATGGCACTGCTGCTGTACCTCGTTTGGCGCATCGTCACGCCCCTGTGGCAACCAGTCGTCTGGGCCATATTGCTCGGCACGTTGCTCGCACCCACGACAGCCCGGCTTGCGGCGCGGCTGGGCAATCGCCCGCGACTTGCCAGCAGCCTCATGACCGCCGCCGTAGTGCTGCTGCTGCTGCTGCCCATCGTCGCGATTGGCGGCGCGGTGGCGGCACAGGCCGCGCAGCTCCTGAACCGCATCGATACCTCCTCGCTGCGCGCGTCGAACCTCGACCTCGCGGACTTTCCGGTGCTGTCCAGGCCACTCACGTGGCTCGAGGCGACGGCGGGCCTGTCCCTCTCGCAGATCGAGGGCTGGATCGTCATGGGCGCCAAGCGCCTGCTCGAGGTCGTGGCTGCGTCGGGCGGCGCCGTGTTCCTCGGGGCGCTCGGCACGATCATGAGCTTCGTGCTGATGCTGTTCGTGCTGTTCTTCATGCTGCGCGACGGCCCCCGGATCGCGCAGACGTTCGTCCGCATGCTGCCCATCGAGACGCACCTGCGCAGCAAGCTGTGGCGGCACCTGCGCGACGTGACGCGCGCGGTGTTCATGGGCATCGGACTGACGGCACTGGTGCAGGGGACGCTGCTCGGCATCGGCTTTGCGATCGCAGGGCTGCCTTCGCCGCTGCTGTTCGGCGTACTGGGCGCGCTGTTCGCGCTGGTGCCCATCGTCGGCACCGCCATCGTGTGGGTGCCTGCGACGCTCTGGCTGCTGTCGCAGGACCAGCCTTATTACGCAATCTTCATGCTGGCCTGGGGCGTGGTGGTGGTGGGCGCCGTGGACAACTTCCTGCGGCCAATCCTGATTTCCGGCCGCACCGAAGTCCCTACCCTTGCCGTCTTCATCGGCGTAATGGGCGGCCTCTCCGCGTTCGGGTTCATCGGCCTGTTCCTGGGGCCCATCGTCCTGGGCCTGCTGGTGGCGCTGTTCCGGTTCACGTCGGAAGAGCTCGCGCCCGGATCGAACAAAGCTTAAGCCGCCTGGCGGCACGAGGAGTCGAGCCTTGTCGAACACGCCCCTGCGTATCGCAACCCGCCGCAGCAAGCTGGCCATGTGGCAGGCCGAGCACGTGCAGTCACTGTTGCGCTCGGCGCACCCGGGGCTGCCGGTCGAACTCGTGCCGATGACCACTCAGGGCGATCGTGTGCTCGACCGCGCGCTGGCTGAAGTCGGCGGCAAGGGCCTCTTCGTCAAGGAACTCGAGGTCGCGATGCAGGAGGGCCGCGCGGACATCGCGGTCCACTCGATGAAGGACGTGCCGAGCGAATTGCCGCCGGGTTTTGCGATCGTGGCCGTGCTGCCGCGCGCGAACCCGCTCGATGCCTTTATTTCGCGTCGCTTCAAGCGTTTTGAAGACCTGCCGCACGGCGCACGCGTCGGCACGTCGAGCCCTCGACGCCAGGCGCAGCTGCGCCACGCGCGTCCCGACCTGCGGCTGGAACTGCTGCGCGGCAACGTCGACACCCGGCTGCGCCGCCTCGACGAAGGCGAGCTCGATGCGATCCTGCTGGCCTGCGCCGGGCTCGAGCGTCTCGGCATCGAGCACCACATCACGCAGCAGCTCAGCGTCGAGCTGTCGTTGCCGGCCGTGGGTCAGGGCGTGATCGGCATCGAGAGCCGGGCCGACGACGAGCGCAGTCGCGCGGCGCTGGCAGCGCTGCACCATGCCGATTCGTTCACGCGGCTCGTGGCGGAACGTTCGTTCGCCGCCACGCTGGGCGGCAGCTGTCATTCGCCGATCGCGGCCCATGCCACGCTCGACGGCGGCAGCCTCACCGTGCACGGCTTCATCGGAGCGCCCGACGGCAGCGAAACCTATCGTGATCGCGTGGCTGGGCCGGCCACCGAGGCCGCCTCCCTCGGCCGCGAACTCGCCCGTCGCATGCAGTCGGCCGGGGCGGAAACCCTGCTCGCACGCCTGCGGCAGGAGGCCGCCGCAACGTCGTGACGCTCCCGCTCGACGGCGTCACCATCGTCGTTACGCGTCCGGCAGCGCAGGCCGGCCGGTTTCTCGCGCTGGCGCGTGCCGCCGGCGCCCTGTGCATTCCCTACCCGACGCTGCAGATTGACCGCACCGCGCTGGATGACGCCGCTCGCGCGCGCCTGCAAAGCCGCGCCTGGGACTGGGCCGTCTTCACCAGCGCCAACGCCGTCGAATCGGCGCTCGCGCAATGCCCCGCCCCGCTCGCGATGCGGCATGCTGCCGTCGGCCGGGCGACGGCACGCGCCCTCGAACGACGTGGCGTCAAGGTCGACACGCGTCCCGAGAGCGCCAATTCCGAAGGGCTGCTGGAGTTGCCGGAGTTTGCTGCGCTGGCGGGCCGTGGCGTGCTGCTCGTCAAGGGCAGCGGCGGCCGCGAGCTGTTGCGCGATGCCCTGCGCGCGCGGGGCGCCGACGTGCTCGAACTCGAGGTATACCGTCGTTCGGTCACAGCACCCACCGCGGCGGCGACAGCGCAGCTGCACGCCGCCCTGACGAGCCCGGGTCCGCTGGTCGTCGCGGCGACCAGCGCTGAAGTCCTGCAGTCCCTGCTAGAGCACGTCGCTGACGACGACGGAGC
>JBAVJR010000547.1:0-15147 GCA_049687855.1 Steroidobacteraceae bacterium
GGCTCGGTGCAGTGCGTGTCACCGGGCGACGCGGCACGAGCGGATGGCGCAGCGGATGCGCAAGGAAGCGGCCGGTCAGCGACTGCGGGGAACGAATGAGGTCGTCCACCGTGCCCTCGCCCACGACGTGACCGCCGCGCGTGCCGGCGCCCGGGCCGAGGTCGAGCAGATGATCGGCGCGGCGGATCGTCTCTTCGTCGTGCTCGACGACGAGCAGCGTGTTGCCCTTGCGCGCGAGCTTCTGCAACGAGTCGAGCAGGATGCGGTTGTCGCGCGGATGGAGGCCGATCGTCGGCTCGTCCAGCACGTAACACACGCCCTGCAGGTTCGACCCGAGCTGCGCGGCCAGCCGGATGCGCTGCGCCTCGCCGCCAGACAGCGTCGGGGCCGAACGGTCGAGCTCGAGGTAACCCAGCCCGACGTCGCTGAGGAACGCGAGCCTTGACTTCGCTTCCGTCTGCAGGTCGCGCGCGATCTCGGCCTCGCGTCCCTGCAGCCGCAGCGTGGCGAAGAACGACAACGCCTGCTCGACCGGCAGCGCGGACAGCTCCGCGATCGACCTGCCCTTGAACGTGACATTGAGTGCGACGGGATTCAGCCGCTGGCCCACGCAGGCCTGGCACGCCGTTGCTTCGCCTTCGAACCAGTCGTTCCACCAGACTTCCTCGCCGGACTGCTCCTGGTCGAAGCCGCTGATCTGCAGGCCGGTGCCGAAGCATTCCTCGCACCAGCCGTGCCTGGAGTTGTAGGAGAACATGCGCGGATCGGGCTCGGCGAAACTGCGCGCGCACGACGGACAGGCGCGACGGGTCGAAAAGACGCGTGTGCGGCCCTTGTCGACGACGTGCGCCACGCCCTTGCCGAATTCGAGCGCACGGTCGAGCGCGGCCCGCAACGGCGCTTCCGTCGCGGCGCCGACCTTCACGGCGCCGACCGGCAACTCGATCGTGTGCTCGCGGAACCGGTCGAGGCGGGGCCACCGGGCGGTCGGCAACATGGCGCCGTCGACGCGCAGTTCCGCGTAGCCCTTCGCGAGCGCCCACTTCGCGAGGTCCGTGTAGTAACCCTTGCGCGACACGACCAGCGGCGCCAGCAGTTCGATCTTGCGGCCCTTCGCCTCGCGCAGCAGCAGCGCGGCGATCGAATCGGCACTCTGCGGCTCGATCGGCACGTGGCAGTCGGGACAGTGCTGCACGCCGAGCTTCACGTACAGCAGCCGCAGGAAATGGTGCACTTCGGTCAGCGTGCCGACCGTGCTCTTGCGACCGCCACGGCTGGTGCGCTGCTCGATCGCGACTGTCGGCGGAATGCCGAAGATGGCGTCGACGTCGGGACGTGATGCCGGCTGCACGAACTGCCGCGCGTACGCGTTGAGCGATTCGAGGTAGCGCCGCTGCCCCTCGGCAAAGATGATGTCGAAGGCGAGCGTGGACTTGCCGGAACCGGACACGCCCGTCAGCACGGTCATGCCGTCGCGAGGGATCGTGACTTCGATGTCGCGCAAGTTGTGCTCGCGGGCTCGGTGCACGACGATCGAATCGCGCGCGCGGTCGGCGACTGCGTCACGCACCACCCTGGGCAATGACAGCGCAGGGATCGAGGCACGGCCGGCCTTGAGGACGGCCGCACGTTCCGAGTCGAAGTCGAGCAGTGCACGACCCGTGTGCGATGCGGGCTCAGCCATCACCTGTCCGGGCGTGCCGGCCACCAGCAGCCGTCCGCCGGCGGCGCCGCCTTCCGGGCCCAGGTCGAGGATCCAGTCCGACGCGCGGATCACGTCGAGGTTGTGCTCGATGACGAGCAACGAATGCCCCGCATCGAGCAGGCGCTTGAACGCGCCGAGCAGCCTGGCGACGTCGTCGAAGTGCAGGCCGGTGGTCGGCTCGTCGAAGAGGAACAGCGTGCCCCGGAAACCGACATCGGGGGAACTGGGGACGCTCACCGACTTCCGCGTGGCGGGCTTCGCATCGGCGAGGTGGCCTGCGAGCTTCAGGCGCTGGGCCTCACCGCCGGACAGCGTCGGCACGGGCTGGCCGAGCCGCAGGTAGTCGAGGCCGACCGCTGCGAGCGGCTCGAGCCGGTCGAGCACTTCGCGGTCATCGGCAAAGAACAGCACGGCTTCGGAGACGGTCATCTCCAGCACGTCGGCGATGCTGCGCGCCGGGCCCTGGTCGCGACGAATCCGCACTTCCAGGATTTCCGGCCGGAAACGCTTGCCGTCGCAATCGGGGCACCGCAGGTAGACGTCGGAGAGGAACTGCATCTCGACGTGCTCGAAGCCATTGCCGCCACACGTGGGGCAGCGCCCGTTGCCGGAGTTGAAGCTGAACGTGCCGAGCGTGTAGCCGCGCTCGACCGCGACGGAATCGCGCGCAAAGCGCTTGCGGATCGCATCGAACGCACCGACGTAGCTCGCCGGGTTCGAGCGGGTCGTGCGGCCGATCTGTGTCTGGTCGACCATCACGACGTCCGCGACGAGGTCGGCGCCTTCGAGCGCCTCGTGTGCGCCCGGCGTTTCGGTCGGCTTGCCGTGGGCGCGTCGCAGGCCGGCGTAGAGCACGTCCTGCACCAGCGTGGACTTGCCCGAACCTGACACACCCGTCACGCAGACCAGGCGTCGCAGTGGAATCTCGACGTCGAGGTTCCTGAGGTTGTGTTCCGTCGCGCCGCGAACCTTGATCGCCGGCGCACCGGGCTTCGGCGCACCGCGCTTGCCGGCCGCCGTCACTGCATCGAGGCGGCCCGAGAGGTACTTTGCCGTGAGCGTGTCGGAGCGGGCCGCGAGTTCGGCGGGAGTGCCCTGGAACACGATCTGGCCACCGTGCTCGCCGGGGCCGGGCCCCATGTCGATGACGCGGTCGGCCGTCAGCATGATCTGCGGGTCGTGCTCGACGACCAGCAGCGAGTTGCCGTTGTCGCGCAGGCGGTGCATCACCTCGATCACGCGGCGCATGTCGCGCGGATGCAGACCGATCGACGGCTCATCGAGCACGAACAGCGTGTTGACCAGCGACGTGCCGAGTGCCGTGGTCAGGTTGATGCGCTGCACCTCGCCGCCCGAGAGCGTGCGCGACTGGCGATCGAGCGTGAGGTATCCGAGGCCCACGCGGACCAGGAAGCCGAGCCGCGACCGGACCTCGCCGAGCAGCTGGTCGGCGGCCTCGTCGAGCGGTGCAGGCAGCGCGATGCCGGCAAAAAACGCGAGGCATTCGTCGAGCGGCAACAGCATCAGCTCGTGGATGTTGAGGCCGGCTCCGGGCCGCTCGCGCGACACGAGTCGCCACAGCAGCGCTTCTTCCTTGAGCCGCGCGCCATTGCACGCGTGACACGGCGTGTAGCTGCGGTACTTCGCGAGCAGCACGCGCACGTGCATCCTGTAGCTCCTGGTCTCGAGCCACTGGAAGAACCGGCGCACGCCGTACCAGACCTTCTTGTCCCAGGGGCCCTCGCCTTCGAGGACCCACTGCTGCTGCGCCTCGGTGAGCTCGCGCCACGGCGTGTCGACGGGAATGCCCCGTTTCTTCGCGAAGCGCAGCAGGTCTTCCTGGCATTCGCGGTTCGACTCGGTCTGCCACGGCTTGATCACGCCGCCGCGCAGCGTCTTGCCGGTGTCCGGGGTCACGAGCCCGAAATCGATGCCGATCACGCGGCCGAACCCGCGGCACGTCTCGCATGCGCCGAGCGGGGAGTTGAACGAGAACAGGCTCGGGGTCGGGTCGCGGTAGTGGATGTCGCAGTCGGCGCAGTGCAGGTCAGCCGAAAAGCGCCAGACGGTCTCGCAGCCCTCTCCCCCACGCTCGCCCGCCGATGCGGGAGGAGCAGTACGCACGTTCACCCGGCCGCGTCCGATGCGCAGCGCAGCCTCGAGGGCATCGATGACCCTGCCGCGGTCGACGCTGCCGAGCCGGAACCGGTCCTGGACGAGCTCGAGCTTGTCCGCTGCGCTCGCATGCACGCGGGTGTAGCCCTGCTGCGCGAGCAGCTTGAGCACCTCCGTTGCGCTGAAGCTGGCCGGCACCGTCACGGGAAAGGTGACCAGCAGTCGCGGATCTCCCGCGGCCTGCGCGCGCTGCACCAGCGTGGCATGGATCGAATCGGGCGTGTCACGGCGAACCGGGCCGCCGCAGCCCCGGCAGTGCAGCTGGCCGGCGCGCGCATAGAGCAGCTTCAGGTGGTCGTTGAGCTCGGTCATCGTGCCCACGGTGGAGCGCGACGTGCGGACCGGGTTCGTCTGGTCGATCGCGATCGCCGGCGGGATGCCCTCGATGCGGTCCACCTGCGGCTTGTCCATGCGATCGAGGAACTGCCGCGCGTACGGCGAAAATGTCTCGACGTAGCGGCGCTGGCCCTCGGCATAGACCGTGTCGAAGACGAGCGAGGACTTGCCCGAACCCGAAACGCCCGTCACGACGACGAGCTGGCGGAGCGGAATGTCCAGGTCGAGGCCCCGCAGATTGTTCTGCCGGGCCCCGCGAATGCGGATGCTGTCGTGGGGCGACTTTGACATGGGGATCGAGGGGGCCCGGGGGAAACTACGGGCCGCGTAACGCTACCACGATCCGTCCGGATCGCAGATACTTCGCGCAGAACGAAACCAATAGGCCCGGGGGTTCGAAATGCGCTGGTTGTCCGCCCTGATGCCGCGCGAGACGCGCTTTTTCGCGCTGTTCGACCGCCACGGCGCCCTGATCGTCGAGGGCGCCAATGCCGTCGTCGAGCTGGTGCAGTGCTACGAGGACACTTCCCGCCGCGCCGAGCTGATCCAGCGCATCGGCGACATCGAGCGCAGCGCCGACAAGATCACGCACGAGACCGTCTCGGTCCTGCATTCGACGTTCATCACGCCGTTCGACCGCAACGACATCCACCGGCTCATCTCCGGCATGGACGACATCCTCGACCTCATGCAGGACGCGGCCGAGTCGATGCACCTGTTCGATATCCAGACCCTGCCGCCTGCCTCGCTGGAGCTGGCCGAACTGCTGCAGAAGTGCTCGGTCAGGGTCCAGGCGGGTGTCGCGCTGCTCAAGTCGATGGACGACGCCGACCAGGCGCTCGCGCTGACCGAGGAAATCGACCAGCTCGAAAGCGACGCCGACAAGGTGTCGCGCGACGGCATCTCCCGCCTCTTCCGCGAGGAACAGGACGTCCGCCAGCTGATCAAGCACAAGAACGTCTACGAGTACCTCGAGGAAGCGATCGACAAGTGCCAGGACGTGGCCAACGTCATCGAATCGGTGATCGTGGAAAACGTCTGATGGGCGCCGAGCTCACGATCCCGCTGGCGACGCTGGTGCTGCTCGTCATGATCGCACTCGCGTTCGATTTCATGAACGGCTTCCACGACGCCGCGAACTCCATCGCGACGGTGGTCTCGACAGGAGTGCTGCGCCCGCACTACGCGGTGGCCTGGGCTGCGTTCTTCAATTTCGTCGCCATATTCATCTTCCACCTGAAGGTGGCCGCGACCGTCGGCAAGGGCATCGTCGATCCCGGCGCCATCGACCACTACGTGATCTTCGGCGCGCTGATCGGCGCGATCATCTGGAACCTGATCACCTGGTACTACGGCATCCCTTCGAGCTCGTCACACGCGCTGATCGGCGGCATGATCGGCGCCACGATCGCCAAGGCAGGCGTGGAGCCGCTCGTGATGAAGGGCATCGTCCGCACGGTCACCTTCATCTTCATCTCGCCCGTGCTCGGCATGCTGCTCGGCGGGCTGATCATGGTCGCCGTCTCGTGGATCTGCCTGCGGTCCGCGCCACGCAAGGTGGACGGCTGGTTCAGGCGCCTGCAGCTGGCCTCGTCAGCGGCCTACAGCATCGGCCACGGCAGCAACGACGCGCAGAAGACCATGGGCATCATCTGGCTGCTGCTGATTTCGTCGGGTGTCACGTCAGCCGATGCGGCCATGCCCCCCAACTGGGTGATCGTGAGCTGCTACCTCGCCATTGCGATGGGCACGATGTTCGGCGGCTGGCGCATCGTCAAGACGATGGGCCAGAAGATCACGAAGCTGCGTCCCGTCGGTGGTTTCGCGGCGGAGACCGGCGGCGCCATCACGCTGTTCATGGCGTCGAGTCTCGGCATCCCGGTCTCGACGACGCACACGATCACGGGCGCCATCGTCGGCGTGGGCTCGGCGCAGCGCGTGCGCGCCGTGCGCTGGGGCCTGGCAGGCAACATCGTGATCGCCTGGATCGTCACGATGCCCGCGGCCGCGATCATGGCGGCGCTGGCTTATTACCTCGGCCGGTTCATCCTCTGACCCGGTCCGACCGCGATTCAGCCTCCGCGCAGCCGGGCCAACAAGCCGCGCACCGAATCGGCCAGCGTGTCGAAGCGCAGGTCCGTCATTTCGCCGGCGTCGAAGAACGTCATGCGGCAGGGCGCGCAGCGGTCGAGGCGGATGTGCTCCTGTCCCGGCGCCTGCATCGTGTGCATCTGCATGCCGCAACCCGGGCACGGGACGCCGGACTTGTCGTTCCAGCGCCTGCCTTCGCGTGCCGCCCCGGGATCGATTTCGCGGGGATCGTGCTTCGGCCAGAGGAACCACTGGCGCTGCAGGTCCGCGAGCGCCTCGTCGTTGCACGCGATGCCGTGGCAGTTCTCGCAACGGTGGATCGTGGCCGCAAATCCCGCGGCAACGGCGTTCATCGCGGATCCGCACTTCGGACACTGCATCAATCAGCCTCCCCGGGGCGATGCCGGGACAGTACCACGGCGGAGCGCCGCAACTTAAGCTGCGCGGCATGAACACGCCCTACCCGCACCTGCTGGCTCCGCTGGACCTCGGCTTCGTCAAACTGCGCAATCGCGTCCTCATGGGCTCGATGCACACGGGGCTCGAAGACGACCCGAGGAAGTTCACGCGCCTCGAGGCCTACTTCGCCGAGCGCGCGCGCGGCGGCGTCGGCCTGATCGTGACCGGCGGGTTTGCGCCGAACATCGCAGGCTGGGCCGCACCCTTCTCCGGCCGTCTCACGACGCGCGCTGCCGCTGCGCGGCACCGGCCGATCACGGCTGCGGTGCACGCCGAAGGCGGCCACATCGCACTGCAGATCCTGCACACGGGCCGCTACGGCTATCACCCGCTGGCCGTCGCGCCCTCGCGCCTGAAGTCGCCGATTTCGCCGTTCACTCCGCGCGCGTTGAGCGAGCGCGGGATCGAGCGGCAGATCCGCGCCTTCGTGCGCTGCGCGTCGCTGGCACGCGAGGCCGGGTACGACGGCGTCGAAATCATGGGATCCGAGGGCTATTTCATCAACCAGTTCATCGCGGCGCACACGAACCGGCGCACCGATGGCTGGGGCGGCAGCTTCGAGAACCGCATCCGGCTGCCGCTCGAGATCGTCGCGCGCACGCGCGCCGCCGTCGGCAAGGACTTCATTCTCGTCTACCGGTTGTCGATGCTGGATCTCGTGCCCGAGGGCAGCGACTGGAACGAGGTGGTACAGCTGGCGCAGGCGATCGAAAGGGCGGGCGCCACCATCATCAACACCGGCATCGGCTGGCACGAAGCGCGCGTGCCCACGATCGCGACGTCCGTGCCGCGCGCCGCGTTTGCCTGGGTCACGCGCAAGCTCAAGGGGCAGGTCGGCATTCCGTTGTGCGCGACCAATCGCATCAACACGCCCGACGTCGCCGAGCAGATTCTCGCCGGCGGCGATGCCGACATGGTTTCGATGGCGCGTCCGCTGCTGGCAGACCCGGACTTCGTGAACAAGGCGGCTGCGGGACGCGCGGACGAGATCAACACGTGCATCGCCTGCAACCAGGCCTGCCTCGACCACGTCTTCCAGCGCCAGATCGCCTCGTGCCTGGTCAACCCGCGCGCCGGCCACGAAACGGAACTGCGCTACGAACCGGCGCCGAGGCCGCGCAAGTTCGCGGTCGTCGGTGCCGGGCCTGCCGGGCTCGCGTGCGCCACCGTGCTCGCCGGGCGGGGCCACCAGGTCGACCTGTTCGACTCCGCCGCCGAGATCGGCGGCCAGTTCAACCTGGCCAGGCGCGTGCCGGGCAAGGAAGAATTCGGCGAGACGCTGCGCTACTTCCGGCGGCGACTGCAGGTCACGGGCGTCAACGTGCGCCTGGGCGTGCGCGCCGACGTGCCGTTGCTGCGTGACGGCGGCTATGACGAGGTCGTGCTGGCGACCGGCGTGACGCCCCGCAATCCTTCGATTCCCGGGGCCGACGAGCACCGCGCGTCGGGCCGCGTGCTCGGGTACGCGGAGGTCCTGCTGGGTCGTCGCGAATGCGGACCGCGCGTCGCCGTGATCGGCGCCGGTGGCATCGGCTTCGACGTCGCCGAGTTCCTCGTCTCGGACAAGCATTCGAGCGCGCTCGACCTCGCCGCGTGGCAGCGCGAATGGGGCGTCACCGATCCGGCAGTAGCGCGCAGCGGACTGGCGGCGCCTGCCGTCGAACCGCCGGCACGCCGCGTCTACCTGCTGCAGCGCAAGGCCGCACCGCTGGGCAAGGGCCTCGGCAAGACCACCGGCTGGATTCACCGGGCGGCGCTGCGCATGAAGCGCGTCGAGATGATGGGTGGTGTGAACTACGAAAACATCGACGCTCGCGGCTTGCTCGTGAGCTTCGGCGAGGCACGCGCCAGTCCCACGCTGCTCGAGGTCGACAACGTGGTGCTGTGCGCGGGACAGGAGCCGCTGTGCGACCTGTACGAGCCACTGCAGCACGCCGGCATCACCGTGCACAAGATCGGTGGCGCGGCCGTTGCCGCGGAGCTCGATGCCAAGCGCGCAATCGACCAGGGAGCGCGGCTCGCAGCGCGACTGTAGGGAAACAGGTGAGCGCCCCCTGCTTCCTTCCCCCTATTTCCTCGGCGCAGCACCGGACCGGTCGAGCAACAGTTCCACCTTGTCGCGGAAGCTGCGGCTCAACTTCACTTCCTGTCCCGACTGCAGCTTGAGGAAGCATTCGCCGTTCAGGTGCGGCCGCAGCGAACGCACGCGAGCCAGGTTGACGATCGTGGAACGGTGCACGCGCTGGAACACCTGCGGATCGAGCATGTCCTCGAGTTCCTTCATCGTTGCGCGCAGTACGTGCGTCTGCCCATCCGCGTGCAGGCACATGTAGTCGCCCGCGGCGTCGATCCAGTCGATGGTGGTCACGTCCAGCCGGATGGTCTCGCGCCCCGATCGTATCGGCAGCATCCTTGCGTAGCGGCGCCCGTCGGCCACACCGGCAGCGCCGGCCGCAGCAGCGGTCTCCGGCGAAAGCTCGCCGTTGCCCTTGACCTCGGCGAGCAGCGCCATCAGCTGCTCGCGCTGGGCGATCGCCTGCTGCTGCTGCCACTGCGCGCGAACCCGGTCGAGGGCGGCCGCGAGACGCGCGTCGTCCACGGGCTTGAGCAGGTAGTCGAGCGCGTGGGCCTCG
The DNA here is from genome assembly GCA_049687855.1 of Steroidobacteraceae bacterium. GTDB lineage: Bacteria > Pseudomonadota > Gammaproteobacteria > Steroidobacterales > Steroidobacteraceae > RPQJ01. Next base: position 9,400 of record JBAVJR010000547.1, read on the forward strand.
AACGCGTTGATGGCGTAGCGGTCGAATGCGGTCACGAACACGACCATCGGCATGCTTTCCTGCGGCACCTGCGCGACCACCTCCAGCCCCGACAGACCCGGCATCTGGATGTCGAGGAACATGAGGTCCGGCGCTTCCTCGGCGATGGCGGCGATCGCCTCGCGGCCGTTGGCGCACTGGCGCACGATCGTGATGTCGGCCGCGTCCTTGAGCCGCAGCTCGAGGCCGCGCCGCGCCAGGGGTTCGTCGTCGACGATGAGGGTGCGGATCGTCATGTCGGTTGTGTCGCGCGTTCGAATGGCATCGTGATCTCGATCCGCAGGCCCGGCCTGGAAAAGCGCACGGCGAGTTTCTGCTGGTCACCGTAGAGGACCGCGAGCCGCTCGCGGGTATTGCGGAAACCTACGCCACGGCCGGCACCGAGTTCAACGCCCACGGGCAGTCCGGGGCCGTCGTCCTGCACGACGAGCTTCAGCCGGCCCTGCTCTTCGCGTGCCTCGATGCGCAGCCGGCCGCCTTCTTCGCGCGGCGCCACGGCGTACTTGAGCGAATTCTCGACCAGCGGCTGCAGCACGAGCGAAGGCACCAGGGCCTGCGTCACGCTCTCGTCGACGTCGTAGTCGAGCTTGAGGCGGTCGCCGAACCGCAACTGCTCGATGCCGAGATAGAGGTTCAGTGCGTCTAGTTCCTGCCGCAGCGTGACCTTCTTCATCGGGTCCTGGTCGAGCGTGTAGCGCAGGAAGTCCGACAAACGTCCGACGGCCTGGTTGGCGATCCTGCCCTGGTTGTCGAGGATCAGCGTGGAGATGGCATTGAGCGTGTTGAAGAGAAAGTGCGGGTTCAGCTGGTACCGCAGCATCTTCACCTGGGCCTCCTGCGCGAGCGCGGAGGCGCGCAGCATCGATTCGCGCTCGTCCTGCAGCGCCTCGTAGTACTTGATGCCGAAGTACAGCCCCGACCAGCACAGCAGCAGGTAGGTCGAGCTGAGGGTGCCGACGAAGATGCCGTACCACGGCTCGCCGGCCATCGACCCGGTTTCGACCCAGCGCAGGTACGACGAATTGATGACGACGCGCCAGCCGAGCGCGACGAACCAGGACGCGAACAGCACGGCCGGGACGACCACGACGAATCGCTGTCCCCAGAGACGCCGATAGAGGTAGCGCAACGGCGCCGAGAGCAGGAAGCCGGCGCCGGCCGCTGCGAGCACGACCTTGATGTAGGACGTCGGCTTCTCATACAGCAGCGCGCCGAGGTACTGGGTAATGAGGTAGGCGCTCCAGCCGAGCGTGTGCAGCGCCCAGAAGAGCAGGTTGCGGTTGCGGCGGAGGTCGTCGAGGGTCACCGCGGGAGCTTAGCGGGGCGGCCCCAGCCCCGGTAACGATTCGTCGCACAGCGCGCACCGCTCGTCCCACCGTCACTGCGCAAACCCGGTGACGTAGGCCGCACAGCCCGCCTCGAAGCCCGCCCCGGCGCCGGCGCAGTGGCAGCGATCCTCCAGTTCGTTCTCGCGCGCCCACTCGAAGCCGGCCTGCTCCGGGGTCACGGCCTCCTCCGCGAAGGCGCGGCATCCCTCCGCGAATGCCGGGTCGTTGCGCGAGGTGCAGGCACGAGCGTCGGCGATCCCGTTGCGCTCCGCCCAGTCGAAACCGGCCTTGTGCGAATTGCAGCGATCGTCGCGGCAGGCGTAGCCGAGAAAGCTGCGCGGCGCGTAGACCTGGCGCGACGGGCCGGGCCTGCACGCACCAGCGGCGTGGCTTGGCGCGAGTGCGCCGGGCGGGACGCACAGCAAGCCCAGGCAGAGCAGCGTGCAACCCGCCGACCGCATGCCGCTGGACCACCGCAGGGCATGTGCCGGCGTGGGGAACGGGGAAGCGTCCAAGCGAACCTCCAGTGAGGGGCCGTCCTGGCCCGACACGCAGCACGCTAGCAATTGCACCGCGGGCTGCCGCCGCGATTTTGGCCGCAGTTGCCGCAGATTCCCGCCTCACGCAGGCAGAATGCGGCAATGCGCACGCTGCGAACCATCGTTTCCCTGCTCACTCTGCTGCTGGTCGTGGGGCAGCCGGTGGTTGCCGCTGACCTGCCCGTCCTGCACGGAACCGTCGTCGGCGTGATCGACGGCGACACGGCCGACATCCGTCTCCAGTCCGGAATGATCCGGATCCGCTTCCACGCGATCGATGCACCGGAATCAGGACAGCCGCACGGCAAGGCGGCCAAGGCCGCGCTGTCGCAACTCATCTTTGGCAAAGCGGTCGAGGTGGAACCGTTCGAGCAGGATCGCTACGACCGGCTGGTCGCGCGCGTGTGGCTCGACGGGCAGGACGTCAATGCGGCGATGATCAAGTCCGGCAATGCATGGACGTACCGCCGCTACGCCGACGAACCCGCGTACTGCGCATATGAAAAAGCGGCGCGGGACCTGGGACGGGGGCTCTGGCGGCTGCCACCGGCCGATCGGGTGGCGCCGTGGGAATGGCGGCAGCGCAGGTCGCGCGAGGGCCGCTTTACGGACTATTCGCCGGAAACCGTCGCGACCTGCGTCGCCTCGCTCGGGCGCTGAGGCCTCCGGCGGAGCTGGCTGCGCGCCGTTCCCCATACCGCATGCCACGCATGTTCGAGCCGGTCCAGACCTGCGAGGACGACCAGCATGACGGCCAGCAGGTCGAGGCCAAGCAGTTGGAAAGTCTCCATCCAGGACATCTCCATGATCGTCTCCTCCGTCGGTGCCGCGCGTGCCGCCCGGCGGTCATCGCGCCGCGCAGTCCGCGGGTCTGGTCTCCCGCAATGGCGCGCCGGAACATCGACTTGAAGAGATCCTAGACCTTTCTTGCTGCTCTGCAGCAAAACTGCGTCTCACTTTGACCTAACCACCTGAGCCGGCTACGTAAAAGGAGCAAGCGACTAGTGGATCATCGATAGGGAACAGGGCCTGAAGGACGGACCGCCGGGCGTGAGTCAAGTACCGGAAGGCTGGCATCGCCAGCTCTCTGACTAACCCCTAACCCCTAACCCCTAACCCCTAACCCCTAACCCCTTCCCCTCAAGGGAACTGGATCTTTCCCCGAGGCGGGGCGCCCTGGCCCAGCGCAGCGGCGGCGCCGGCATCCGGAATCACGATCGACGACGCCTGCTGCCGGCGCATCTCCTGCAGTTCCTTCATCGTCTCGTCGAAAGCGATCTTGGCACCTTCGGCAAAGCCCGCGCAGGCCTCGGCGAGGTTGGCCGCCGGGATTTCAAACGACAGCGGCAGCACTCCGGCCGGCGTCATGATCTGCGCCTGGCCGACATAGATGGACGCGCGCGCAGGATCGGTCGACCCGTCGGACTTGACCGGCGTCATCACGCGGATCGTGCCGACCTTGCGATCGGAATAGGTGTCTTCGCGATAGAGGTCATTGACGTCCATGCGGGGATCGGGTGCGTTCGGGCCGGCCATGTCTGCGTCCTTAAGGTGGGTTCGTGCCGCGCGATGCGCGGCGAATGCCGGGCAACGTTATCAGAATTTCGCGTCGCCCTGGCTGTCCCCTGGGCCGTTCCAGCGGCCTTCGCGCGGCCACGGCGACAGCGCGACGTAGTACAGCAGGACCAGGTTCACGAGCGGAATCGACGCCATGATCGCGAGCCAGGCGGGGAATCCCATGCGCGGCAGGATCTTCCAGAACGCGACGAGCTGCAGCAGCGAAAGGATGAAGAAAGCGCGGATCATGTGGCTCTCCAGGAGCGGACGGCTCCGGTGACGGCCGGAATGATATCTCGTACTGATTCCTCACGAGTCAGCCGCCGTGCCGGTTCGAAACCCTCGACGCCATCCGACGTGCCGTACGACGCGGCCGTGTGCAGCGAGTCAACTTGTCAGTACCCTATTACGTCACAAGCGTCGCGGAGCCGGACATGAGCAAGCTGGTGGAATGCGTGCCCAATTTTTCCGAAGGGCGCGACACCGCGGTGATCCGCGGCATCGCGACGGAGATCGAGGCTGTCCGCGGCGTGACGCTGCTCGACGTCGATCCGGGCGAAGACACCAACCGCACGGTAATCACCTTCGTCGGTCCGCCGGAGGCGGTGGTCGAGGCCGCCTTCCGCGCCGGCAAGCGCGCCGCCGAAACCATCGACATGACGAAGCATCACGGCAGCCACGCGCGCATGGGCGCGATGGACGTCTGCCCCTTCGTACCCGTCGCCGGTGTGACCATGGCCGACTGCGTGGCGCTGGCAAGGGAATGCGGCCGTCGCGTCGGCGACCTCGGCATCCCGGTGTACCTCTACGAGCACGCCGCGACGCGCCCGTCCCGCAGCAACCTTGCCGCGGTGCGGGCCGGCGAGTACGAGGGGCTGGCAAGCAAGCTGGCGCAGCCGGACTGGAAGCCCGATTTCGGCCCGGCCAGGCACAATCCGCAGTCCGGCGCCTACATCATCGGTGCGCGCGAGTTCCTGATCGCCTACAACGTCAACCTTGCAACCACCGACAAGCGGTACGCGGACGACATCGCCTACAACCTGCGCGAGCGCGGCCGTCACAAGCGCAACGGCAACATCGCGCCTTTCTACTACAAGGGCGAGGCGGTGGCGTTCGGCAAGGACCACTTCCCTTGCGGCGCCTGCGATCATGTTGCGAAGTCATGGGATGCGCTTGCGGCGCACTACCGCGATGCCCACGACAGGGACCTGGCCGCCCGCTACGCCGAGCTCGGCTACACGGCAGAGACGGCCGCGGGAAAGCCCGTGTACGCGGACGGCCGCTTCCGGCACGTCAAGGCGGTCGGCTGGGTGGTCGAAAGGTACCGTCGCGCGCAGGTCTCCATCAACCTGACGAATTTCAAGGTGACGCCGGCCCATGCGGTCCTGGAGGCCGCGCGGGAGGAGGCTGCGCAGCGCGGCATTGCCGTGACCGGTTCCGAGATCGTCGGCGTGGTCCCGTTCGACGCCATGCTGGAGTCCGGCCGCTACTACCTGCGTCGCATGCGCAAGTCCACCGGGCTACCCGTGGGCGACGTGATCGAAACCGCGGTGCAGGCCATGGGCCTGCGCGACGTCGCGCCGTTCGAAACGGAAAAGAAGGTACTGGGGCTGCCCCGCCTTGCCGGCGACCTGGTCCGCAAGACGGTCGGCGAGTTCGTCGACGAGGTCTCGCGCGACACACCTGCTCCGGGCGGTGGTTCGATCGCCGCGCTGTCGGGCTCGATCGGCGCGGCGCTGGCCGCGATGGTCGCAAACCTCACGGCCGGCAAGGCCGAGTTTGCCGGCAACTACGAGGAACTGGACGCACTTGCCGCCAGGGCGCAAGGCGTCAAGGACCTCCTGCTGGCCGCGGTCGACGCGGATACGCAGGCCTTCAACGGCGTCATGGACGCCCTGCGCATGCCGAAGGACACGCCGGAGCAGAAATCCGCGCGCAGTCAGGCGCTCCAGTCCGGCTACAGGCACGCGACCGAGGTCCCGTTGCAGACTGCCCGGCAGTGCCGCGCGGCACTGGAACTGTGCCTGCTGGCCGCGCGCTGCGGCAACGACGTCATGATTACCGACGCCGGAGTCGGCGCCCTGGTCGCCCTCGCGGGGGTGAAGGGCGCGGCCTACAACGCGCGCATCAACCTGAAATCGATCAAGGATCAAGAATTCGTCGAGCGCACCGGCGCCGAGATCGCGCACCTACTCGACGAGAGCCGCAGCATTGCCGAACTCGTCGAACGCGAGGTCGAGCGCGTAGTGGGCTGATCTTCAGTACGTCCGCCGCCTGTGCTGACC
>JBAVJR010000548.1:0-3986 GCA_049687855.1 Steroidobacteraceae bacterium
GGACGGCTCGGTCAACCTTACCGACGACAGCGCGGGCGACACCAGCGAGCGCTATCAGCTGCAGGGCGATTATCGCCAGTTCATCAAGGCTCGCGATTTCTACCTGGGTTTCGCCGGCCTCGAACGCAACACGGAACTCGACCTCAACCTGCGCACGACGCTGGGCGGCGGATATGGCCGCTATTTCGTGCAGGACAGTCACTCCGAGTGGGTGGGCGGGCTCGGCCTCGCCTATTCGCATGAAAACTACGTGGGTGGTGAGATCGTCGACAGCGTCGAAGGCGTGATCACTACCGCGTTCAAGGTCTTCCGCTACGACTTCCCCGAGACCGACATTGGCGGTACGCTCACGCTGCTGCCGAGCCTGACGCAGTCCGGTCGCTACCGCGCCGAAGGTGACCTGCGCGCCAAGTACGAGTTCGTCGATGACCTCTACTTCGAACTCAAGGTCTACGGCAGCTATGACAGCAAGCCACCGCTCGCGGACTCCCAGCAGAGCGACTACGGCGTGACGACGTCGCTCGGCTATTCCTTCTGACCCATCGCCACGATTCATGGTCAGGACGGCTTCGGTCATGCGATCCTGCAGTGCGATTCTGCTGCTGACTGCGGCGCTGCTCGCCGCAGCGCCCATCGCAGCCGAGACGCTGCTCGTCGTCCGCAAGCCGGACAACGCGGTCGACTTCATGGATCCCGGGTCGGGCCTGCGGCTGGCGTCGGTGGTTACCGGGTATGCACCCCATGAAGTGAGCGTGGCTCCCGACGGCAAGCGCGCGGCGGTGACCAACTACGGCACGCGCGAGCAGCCAGGGTCGACGCTCAGCATCGTCGACCTCGAGCAACCGCGCGAGATCCGTCGCATCGATCTCGCTCCGCACACGCGTCCGCACGGCGTGGCGTGGTTTGCGCCCGACCGCATCGCTGTCACGACGGAGGGTTCGCGGCACCTGCTGCTCGTCGAGCCGGAGACGGGCCGCATCGTGCGGGCGATCGCGACCGCGCAGGAGACGTCGCACATGGTGGCCGTCAGCTCCGACGGCAGTCGCGCGTACGTCACGAACATCGGGTCTGGCACGACGACGGCACTCGACCTGGCCGCGGGCCGCAAGCTCGCCGATCTGCCGACCGGCGCGGGCTCAGAGGCGGTCGCGCTCACCCCGGACGGCCGCGAACTCTGGGTGGCCGCACGCACGGACGGCCACATCGCAGTCGTCGATACTTCTTTGCTCGAAGTGCGTGCCCGGCTGCCGCTGTCCGGCATTCCCATTCGCATCGCCATGACGCCCGATGGCCGCACGGTACTGGTGACATGCGCCGGGTCGGGCGAACTCGTCGCCTTCGACGTTGCCACGCACGCCGAGCGCGGTCGCCGTGCAGTCGACGTGCCATTCGCTCCAGGCGCCGCCGAGCGACCCTTCGCCCGCCTGGCCCCGGGCAGCGTGCTGCCCGTGGGCCTGCTGGTGTCGCCTGATGGGCGCAGCGCCTACGTCGCAGCCACCATGGGCGACCGCATCGTCCAGTTCGACGCCCGCACGCTGGAGGTCCTGCGCAGCGTCGAGGTCGGCGGCGAACCGGACGGCCTGGCCAGCACGCCGGTGATCCCGCGCGCCGTGTGCCACGGCTGCACGCCGCTCGGCAGTCCAAGGTAGCGGCAGCCCCAGCCTCAGGTGCGCATGCTGCGGCGCAGCAAGTTCAACTGTTAAGTACATCTACGATTGAGGCTGCGGCGGCCTGAGTCGGACCATCCGTCTGTCAAATCAGGAGGGGGACCGTCCATGCCCAGCGGCTTGGCCTTCTCCCATCTGGTGCGCCAGACGACCGCTTTGGTGGAACCCCAGAGCCATATCGGCCGCCCTGGCGAAATGCCACTACCAACGGGAGCACGAGATGGGTCGTCAAGAAACTTTCTATGAGTTGATCCGCCGCCAGGGCATATCGCGGCGCAACTTCCTGAAGTTCTGCTCGCTGAGCGCGGCTTCGCTCGGGCTCGCTCCTCATTTCGCGGGCAAGATCGCGCACGCGATGGAGACGAAGCCGCGCGTGCCGGTGCTGTGGCTGCACGGCCTCGAGTGCACGTGCTGCACCGAGAGCTTCATCCGCTCGGCACATCCGCTGGCCAAGGACGTGATCCTCTCGATGGTGTCGCTCGACTACGACGACACGATCATGGCCGCGGCCGGCCACCAGGCCGAGAAGTGCATCGAAGACATCATGCGCGACTACAAGGGCCAGTACATCCTTGCGGTCGAAGGCAACCCGCCGCTCGGCAACGACGGCACGTTCTGCATTCCGGGCGGCCGCCCGTTCGTCGACAAGCTGAAGGAAGTGGCTGCGGATGCCGCCGCGGTGATCGCCTGGGGCTCGTGCGCCTCGTGGGGTTGCGTGCAGGCTGCGAAGCCCAACCCGACGACCGCGGTGCCGATCAGCAAAGTCATCAAGGACAAGCCGATCATCAAGGTCCCCGGCTGCCCGCCGATCGCCGAAGTGATGACTGGCGTGATCACGTACTACGTGACGTTCGGCGAACTGCCCGCGCTCGACCGCCAGGGTCGTCCGCTGATGTTCTACGGCCAGCGCGTGCACGATAAGTGCTATCGCCGCGGTCACTTCGACGCCGGCCAGTTCGCCGAGAAGTTCGACGACTACGGCTCACGCGTCGGTTACTGCCTGTACAAGGTCGGCTGCCGCGGACCAACGACGTACAACGCCTGCTCCACCACCCGTTGGAACGAAGGTGTGTCGTTCCCGATCGGTTCCGGCCACGGCTGCCTCGGCTGCTCCGAGCCGGATTTCTGGGACAACGGACCGTTCTACGAGCGGCTCGAGACTTTCCCGCAGTTCGGCGCCGAAGCGACGGCCGACAAGATCGGCGGCGCGGCGGCGGCGATCGTGGGCATCGGCATCGCGGCTCACGCAGGCCTCACGGCCCTGCGCCAGGCCAAGGTAAAGCCGAACAACCCCGTTGCCTCAGACGACCGCGTCGTTTGACCGAGTGGAGAACTGAAAATGAGCATTGCAACACCCAACGGCTTTCAGCTCGACAACTCGGGCAAGCGCGTCGTCGTCGACCCGATCACCCGCATCGAAGGGCACCTCCGCATCGAGGTGAACGTCGACGCGAACAACGTCATCCGCAACGCGGTGTCGACAGGCACGATGTGGCGCGGCCTGGAGGTCATCCTCCGCGGTCGTGACCCGCGCGACGCGTGGGCATTCGTACAGCGCATCTGTGGCGTGTGCACGGGCGTACACGCACTGGCCTCGGTCCGCGCGGTCGAAAACGCGCTGAAGATCGAGATCCCCGAGAACGCGAACACGATCCGCAACATCATGCACCTGACCCTGTATTCACAGGATCACCTGGTGCACTTCTATCACCTGCACGCCCTCGACTGGGTGGACGTGGTGAGCGCGCTGTCCGCGGATCCGAAGGCGACGTCCGAACTGGCGCAGTCGATCTCGAGCTGGCCGCTGTCTTCGCCGGGCTACTTCCGCGACCTGCAGAACCGCCTGAAGAAGTTCGTCGAGTCGGGACAGCTCGGCCCGTTCCGCAACGGCTACTGGGGCCACCCGGCGTACAAGCTGCCGCCTGAAGCGAACCTGATGGCGGTCGCGCACTACCTCGAGGCGCTCGAGTGGCAGCGGGACGTCATCCGCGTCCACGCGGTGCTGGGCGGCAAGAACCCGCACCCACAGACGTACCTGGTCGGCGGCATGGCGTCGGCCGTCGACCCCAGCTCGCCCAACGTCATCAACCCGGAGCGGATCGCCTTCATCAAGGAGCGCATCCGGACGATGCGCGAATTCGTGGAGCAGGTCTACATCCCGGACGTCAAGGCGGTCGCCGCCTTCTACCCGGAGTGGTGGGGGATCGGCGCCGGGCACCGGAACTACCTGTCGTACGGCTCGCTCCAGGGCGGCGGCCGCAACGACACGAGCCGGATGGGCTTCCCGCAGGGGATCATCCTGGGTGGGGACCTTGGGAC
>JBAVJR010000549.1:0-13430 GCA_049687855.1 Steroidobacteraceae bacterium
CTGTTCGCCCTGTTCACACTCGCGCCGCTGGCATCGAGCGCGGGCGCCGCGGAACTGCCGGCCGTCGTGCACAAGCCGACCGCGGACGTGTATGCCCAGCCCAGGTTCGATGCGCCGAAGCTCGCGACTCTGCAGCGTGACACGGAGGTCAGGATTTCGGCGCAGCAGGGGCTGTGGTACCAGTTGCTGCTGCCCGCCGGGGCGCCGGGCTTCGTGCGCGTCAATGACGTGCGCGTGGCCTATGCCGGTGCCGCGGATGGCGAAGCCAACCTGCGTGTGCTGATGGGAGGCAAGGCCGGCAAGGGCCGCGTCACCGAGACCGCCGGCGTGCGCGGCATCGACGAGAGCGACCTGCGATCCGCATCGCTCAACCAGGCGCAACTGGACGCGATGGTCGGTCATCGGGTCGATGCATCCGCGGCTGCCGCGTATGCCGCGGAGCAGGGCTGGCAGGCGACACGCGTGGCGTATGCAGCGGAGGCCAGGGCCGCGAAGAAGTCCGGGAATCCGCCAGCGGAGCCCGCGGCGTCGAAGACCGAGCTGGCGAGATCCGTGGGTGGCCTGCTCGGTTCACTGGGGGTCAATGTCGGCACGAAGCTGGACACGGCCGCCAAGGTGGCGCCGAAGTCCGAGGACGAGTTGGCCGCGCAGGAGATCGCGCTCGGCCCGGAACTCGCAGGCCGCATTCTCGGCGCGCGCCCGTTGTGGAGCGATGAAGGCGCGCAGCAGCGTGTCAACCTCGTCGGACGCTGGGTCGCGTCGCAAACGAGTCGTCCCGGGCTGCCATGGACCTTCGGCGTGATCGACACGCCCGAGGTCAACGCATTCGCTGCGCCGGGCGGCTTCATCCTGGTCACGCGCGGCCTGTACCAGCTATTGTCGTCGGACAGCGAGCTCGCGGCGGCGCTGGGGCACGAAATCAGTCATTGCGTGCAGCGCGATCACTACAACGTGATCCACAAGCAGGAAATGACGGCCGCCGGCAAGGACCTGGCGATGCAGGACGTCACCGCCGGCAACGACAGTGTCGCCGGCAGCTACGCGCGGCGTTACGCCGAGAAACACGGCGCTGCCATCATGCTGACATCACTGGATCGCAACGCCGAGTATCGCGCGGACGAAGCCGCGGAATTCTATCTCGCCCGAGCCGGCATGAATCCGCTGGCCTTGTACGCAGTGCTGCAGAAACTCACCGCACTCGGCAGCGAGTCGGCGAGCCTCGCGCAGCTCTACAAGACGCACCCGCCGCTGGCTGGGCGGCTCGATCGCATCGATCAGCGCGGGCTTGGCGCGCTGGAAACCTACACGACGCGGGAGTGAGCTGCGGGACGCATTCGAGCGCTGCGTCGCAGTCATCTAGGGCAGGGCAGTGGAGGCGGACGAGGAACGTTCGTCAGGCCGGTCGTGGGGGGGGCTCGTCCTTCTGCTGCTGACGGCGCTGCTGCTTCTCTTCGCGCTTCTTCTTCGCGGCCTCTTCGCGCTGCTTCTTCTGCTGCGAGTAATTCGGGGGTCTGGGCATGGAGTCTCCACTTGCAATCGTGACTGTCGAGCAGGGTAACGGTTGCACGGTCCGGGGAACAGTGGTGGCGGTGGCGGGTAGGCCGGGGACCGCCTCCAGATGCTAGGCTCTGGACGGCGGACGGACCACTGCCCCTCCAGGGAGGATCAAGACAACGTGTTCGACATCACTGCCTCCGTGCGGCTGCGTCCCTCTCCCTATTATGAAGCCACGCTTGCCGAGGGCGTGACCGGGTTCCAACCGTATAACCGCATGCTCCTGCCCACAAGCTTCGGCAATCCGGAAGCGGAATACTGGCGGTTGATCAAGGGCGTCGTGCAATGGGACGTCGGCTGCGAGCGGCAGGTGCAGCTGACGGGGCCGGACGCCGGGCGGCTGGCGCAGATCCTGAGTCCTCGCGACCTGACCCGTTGCAAGGCAGGCCAGGGCAAGTACGTGCCGCTGTGCAACCACGCGGGCGTGCTGATCAATGACCCGGTCCTCCTCAAGCTCGACGAGGACCGTTACTGGCTGTCGATCGCGGATTCGAACATCTGGCTCTGGGCGCAGGCGATTGCCGCCGAGCGCCGTCTCGACGTCGAGATCAGCGAACCCGACGTTTCGCCATTGGCGGTACAGGGGCCAAGAGGCGAGGACGTGGTCGCTGCGATCTGCGGTGACTGGGTGCGCGAGCTGAAGTACTTCTGGTTCCGGGAGACTGCAATCGAGGGCATCCCGCTCGTGGTCGCACGCTCGGGCTGGTCGAAGCAGGGGGGATTCGAGCTGTACCTGATGGACGGAGCGCGCGGCACGCAGCTGTGGAATATCGTCAAGGAAGCCGGCAGGCGCTGGGATATCGGCCCCGGCGCGCCCAGCACCTGCGAGTGGGTGGAAAGCGGACTGCTGTCTTTCGGCGCCGACACCGATGACACCACGAACCCTTACGAAGTGCGCCTGGGCAAGTACGTGGACTTACAGGTGCCGGACGAGGTGATCGGCATACAGGCGTTGCGCCGCATCCATGCCGCAGGTCCCCGGCGTCACCAACTCGGGTTGGTGCTGCAGGGCGCCGAGCCGATCCTGCTGCGCTCGAGCTGGCACACGATCCGCAAGGGCAACGAGAACGTGGGTAGCCTCACCAACTGCATGTGGTCCTACCGTCTCAAGCGGAACATCGGCTATGCGTTGATCTCGACGGCCTGCAACCCGGGCGACGCTGTTGAGGTCATTCACGAGGGGCGGCCGCTCGCCGGCGCCCTGACAGGGTTGCCGTTCCTCTAGCCTCCGGGTCAGTGCGCTCACGGCCTGCCGGTCGGCGGTTCGAGCGCGTCTGCGGGCACCGCGACCGGGTGCTTGCGGAAGATCGCAGTGATGCCGAACAGCATGATGGCGATGGCGCCCATCAGTGCGTAGTTCTGCACGAAGCTCGTGTACTCGGACAGGCTGCCGAATATCTTCGAGCCCGCGGAGTGGCCGAGGTTGGCCATCGACATGTAGACCGCGAACTGCGTGGCCGAGATGCGAGTGGAGCAGATGCTCATGGCCAGGGCGATGACGCAGACCATCGTGACAGGCTGCATCAGCACGTACGCCGACAGCATGAACAGCACGTAGGTGCTGTTGGTCCAGAGCTGCTGGGTTCCGGCCAGCAGGAATGCGTGGACGCAGACCACGCCGATGGTCAGCAGCAGCATGGTCCTGGCGCCGAAGCGGTCGATCAGCGGCCCGAGCGCGAGCGCCGCAAAGGCTCCGGTGAGCCCCATCACGGCCACGAGCTGTGACCACTGGGCCGTCGTGAACGAAAAGAGCTTCACGGCCGCGATCGGCATCAGGGCCTCGCCGTAGCCAGTGACCACTCCGTCGAAGAACATGATCAGCGATACGACGAGGCTGGTGCGCGCCCAGAGCACTGCGTTCAGGTCCTGCGCGACGCTCTTGAACGAGCCCGCGACACGGCGTTGACCCACGGCCTCGCCCGGCGTCCAGGGCAGCAGGCGCTCGCCCTCACGCTCCCGGACGAACAGGAAGGCAATGAGGACTACGCTCGCACCGGCCGCGGCGACCACTCCAGTGACGGCCAGGCCGTACTTGACGAGCAGCGTTCCGGAGAGCGCGGCCGTTACCGCCCAACCGACGGCCTTGCCACAGCTCATGAACGCATTGATCCGGCCATGCTCGGACTCGGGCACGAGGTCGATCGCCATGCCGTCCACGGCCACGTCCTGGGTGGCCGTGAACGAATTGATGACGACACCGAGCGCCGTCAGCAGCCCGATCTGCGCCATGGGGTCGTCGATGACAGCCAGGCTCAGGAGGCTCAGCACAAGCCCGAACTGGGCGCCGAGTACCCATGGGCGGCGACTGCCCATCGGTCGGTAGGCGAATCGATCCATGAGCGGGCCGGTGACCAGCTTGAAAGCCCACGGCAGCACGATGATCGCAAGGTAGGAGGCGATGGCGCCGCTGCTGGCACCCTGGCTCGCCAGCCAGGCCGGCATGGCGATGTGCAGGAGGCCCTTTGGAATGCCCTGGGCAAAGTAGAGCGCCGCGCCGCTTGCATAGCGCACGGCCGGGCTCCTCGACATGTAGAGCGTCGACGTCATGGTTCAGTCCCCCTGCCCGGCGGCCGCTGTGCGGAAAGCGCCGGCTTGTCGTTCTTGTTGCACTCAGATTCTAGCGCGTCGGAACCATGCCGGAACATGGATGTCCGACCCGCCTGGGACGATGCGGACTTCGATCCGGTCGCGACTGGCGCAGCGACTCCGGCCTGGCGCTTCCCGGGCCGAACCTCCAGTCACGCTTTGTTCGGAGTTCGAGCGAATGTCGGACGTTTTGACTGCGTCCAAGCTGGTGTTGCACGATAGCCCCGGATCGATCGATACCAACATCAGCAGGGGAGATGAATATGAAGCGACTCACGGTAATGCTGGCAGCCTTGGTGGGTCTATTCGTGCTCGCGAATACCGCCGAAGCGACGGTCCTGCGGGTCGTCGTCGTTGAAACCAACGACGTGGCCGCCTACATGGGCCAGTTGAACACTCTCAGGGCGAGCATGCAGCGCCTCGGCAGCAAGTCAACGGTGCGGGCCTGGCGCGCGCGCTTTGCGGGCCCGAACGCGGGCTCGATCGTCGTTGCGGTCGAGTATGCCGACATGGCGACCTTCGCAGCGGAAGACTCCATGATCGCGAAGGACGCGGAATACCAGGCGACGCTCAAGACCATGAGCCAGATGCGCAAGATCGTCTCGGACAGCCTGTACGAAGAGCTGAAATAGCCGATGCGGGGCCGGTCGCCGTCGTCCGGCGGCGACTGGCGACTGCCCGGACCCTGCGATGGCGCAGGGGACGGCGGCCGGTTCGTCGGCGCTGCGCGGAGCAGGGGCACAGGACAAGACCATTCGCGCTAGGCTCCTTTCCATGAACCGTGCCAATCCATCCTGGCTGCCTGCCGGCCTGCTTCTCGTTCTCACTGCCATGCCTGCATACGCCTCGCCTGCGGAGAGTCCGAGCGAGCTCACGACGATCGCCGAGCGATCCGCGTTGACTCGCACGGGTCGCTACGACGAAGTGGAAAGGTTGTGCGCTGCTTTTGCCGCGCGCTGGCCCGACAAGGCGCGATGCTTCGAGTTCGGGCGCTCGCCCGAGAACCGGCCGTTGCTCGCTCTCGCCGTGTCGGACGATGGCGTCCTCGACCCGGAGTCCGCGCGCGCGCCAGCGACCGGTGGTGCTGTTCCAGGGCGGCATTCATGCCGGCGAGATCGACGGCAAGGACGCGGGATTCATCGCGCTGCGCGAACTGCTCGAAGGACGCGAAAACCGTGGGGCACTGGCGCGGACGACGGTGCTGTTCGTGCCGGTCTTCAACGTCGACGGACATGAGAGGTTTGGTGCGTGGAATCGACCCAACCAGCGCGGACCGGTGGAGATGGGGTGGCGCGTGACGGCGCAGAACCTGAACCTCAACCGCGATTACACCAAGGTCGAAGCGCCCGAGATGCGCGCGCTGCTTGGGCTCGTGAACGCCTGGGACCCCATCCTGTACGCGGACCTGCACGTCACGGACGGTGCGGAGCTGCGCGAGGACCTGTCGGTCGAGGTCGAGCCTGGCCACGGCTGGGATCTCGAACTCGGCCGCACGGGGCATGCGCTGCGTGATGACGTGCTGGCCCGGCTGAAGCGCAAGGGCTTCCACGCGCTGCCGTTCTATCCCTCGTTCGTCGGTCGCGATGATCCGGACTCGGGACTGGCCGTGGGCGCTGGCTCACCGCGCTTCAGCACCAGCTATTGGGCTGCCCGCAACCGCTTCGGCGCCCTGGTCGAGACGCACTCGTGGCAGGAGTATCCGCGACGCGTTGCCGCCACGCGCGAGACCATTCATGCAATGGTCGAGCTCGCTGCGCGCGACGGAGTGAAGTGGCTCGAGGCGGCACACGCGGCAGATGAGCGCGCGCGCCTGCTCGGTGGCAAGCCGGTTGCGCTGAGCTACAGGAATACGGAAGCCGTGCAGATGGTCGACCTGCGCGGCTACGAGTACACGCGTGAGGCATCCACGGTCTCGGGCCAGACGTGGATACGCTACGACTCCACGAAGCCCACGGTCTGGCGGCTGCCGTTCAAATACGAGGTGCAGCCTGCTCTGACGGTGACGGCACCGGCCACCGGCTATGTCGTGCCGGGCGCGCACGCCGCGTGGATGGCGGAAAAGCTGGCTCTCCACGGAATCGAGTTCCAGCGTGTGGCCGCGCCACAGCCGGCAAGCGCCGTGCAGGCGTTTCGGGCGGACAAGGCGACGACGGCAGCAGAAACTTTCGAGGGGCGATCGCTGCTGACGGTCGACGGCGCCTGGCGAGATGAAAAGCGCGACATCGGCGCCGGAGCCCTGTTCGTGCCGATTGCGCAGCCGAAGGCGCGGCTGGTGATGTCGCTGCTGGAGCCGCAGGCGCCTGATTCGTTCGTGTCGTGGGGCTATTTCAGCACGGCCTTCGAACGCAAGGAATACATGGAAAACTACGTCATCGAGGCCGTGGCGCGCCAGATGCTGTCGCAGGATGCGGCGCTCAAGGAGGAGTTCGAGCGGCGGTTGCGCGAGGATCCTGCGTTCGCGGGCAGCCCGGATGCGCGCCTCGAGTTCTTCTACCGCCGGCATCCCTCCTGGGACGAGCGCTACGGTCTCTACCCGGTCTATCGCAAATGACGCGTCCCTGAGCGTGCGCCAGGATCCCCTGCGCACGCGATAACCCAGGGCGGGCCGGAGAGACCCTACTGCTGCAGCGGCTGCAGGTTGAGGATCGTGTTCAGCACAGTGCCGAGCAGCGAGTCGGAACCGTTGGCGTTGTTGCCATAGGTGCGACGCCCGTAGTAGCCGTCCTCATAGCCCCGCTGGAATCCCTCGCGGAAGTAGTAGTTGTAGTCGTCTTGCCGAACGTAGCGGCCGTCGAAGCCGTAGTTGGCGTCCTGGTAGGCGAACGATCCCCGGTAGTCGAAGCGCCAGTGGTCCTGCTTGTCCGCGCGCCCCGCCTGGTAGCCTTTCTGGTAGCCGGTGTTCGAGGCCTGCCGGAGCTGGTTGGCGCCGTACTGATTGGTCTGGTAGTTGTTGTCGCCCCGGCGGTACTGGTAGGTCGGAGGCGTGTAGTAGTACGGGTCGTTGTCGTAGTCGTAGCGGTCATTCTCGAGGCGCGCCTGCTGTTGACGCAGTTGCTCGTAGTACGCCTGCTGGTAGCGGTAATGGGCCAGTCGCTTCTGTTTCTCCAGCTCCTGCGCGTTGCGCAGCGCAATCGCCTGCTGTTGCGCGATACGCTGGTTGTACTCCGCGATGAGCCTCTTCTGCTGGCGAATACGCTCCTGTTGCTCCTGCTGCGAGAGGCGATGCTGCTGCTTGTCCTTCGCCTCTTTCTTTTCGTCCTTCTGCTCTTGTTGGTCTTGTTTGTGCTGCTGTGCCTCGGCCTTGTGCGGGGCCGACACTTCCTGTCCGTGCTGGGCGTGGCTGGCGAAGCTCATGGTCGCCAGCGCCGTGCTCAGCGCGACGGTCAATCCAAGGCGAGTCAGGGTGCTGGTCTTCATCTGATGTCTCCGCAACTGGACCGACCGATCTGTCGGCAGTGATGACGGGTCGTCCTGAGCCCGTGCAGTCAGGATATGCCCTGGGATCCGGATTCATCTGTACGGTAAGACACAGTCGGGACGTCGCCGCGGTGCCGGTTCGAGGTCGACACGGGTAGGGCTGTGCGCCTGTTCGAGCTGGCCGACTCGGTCAGCCCGCCGCCGAGCGCGGCTGGAGGTCCGCCACGCGATAGCGACCGGTCGCGGTGAGGTCGGTCCGTGCAGCGCGCTCCGCGACCCGCAGGTTGGCGCGGCGATCCATGAACGGGGTCCGCGCCACGACGTCGAGCGCACTGGAGCGGGCAAAGAGGAAACCCTGGCCCGCTACGCAGCCGAGGTCCAGCAGGGTCGCCACCTGGCTTTCGTTCTCGATGCCTTCGGCGACCGTCTCGAGGCCGAGCGTCGTCGCGAGCATCACGACTGCGCGGGCCAGTTCTGGACCGCCGTCGTGCTCGGTCAGCCGGCTCACGAACGCGCGATCGATCTTCAGGATGTCGATCGGGAACCGGTGCAGGTACGAGAGCGACGAGTACCCCATGCCGAAGTCGTCGATCGCGAGGCGCACGCCGAGCGCCTTCAACTCGCGGAAGCGTTCCAGGTTGGCCTCCGTGTTCTGCATGATCGTGCTCTCGGTGAACTCGATCACGAGGCTGCCGGGGTCCAGACCTGAAACCTCGAGTGCATGGCGCACATCCCCGACGAGGTCGCCCTGCTGCAGATGGCGGCCGGAAATGTTCACGGCCACGCGCAAGCCGGTGCCAGCCTCGACGGAATCGCTCCACGCGCGGATCTGCGTGCACGCGTCGACGAGGACGCGACGACCCAGCTCGACGATCCGGCCGGATTCCTCGGCGATCGAAATGAACGCGCCGGGCATGACGATGCCGCGCTGCGGGTGATCCCACCGAACCAGGGCTTCGACACCGAGCAGCTCGCGGCTCACCAGGTCGACGACGGGCTGGAACTCGACGAAGAACTCGTCACGGACGAACGCGAGGTCGATGTCCTGCTCGAGTCGCAGTCGGTCGTGCAGCTGTTCCTGCATGTGCGGCTGGAACAGCACGCAGCGCGCCTTGCCAGCCGCCTTCGCGTGGTACATGGCGATGTCGGCTTTGCGCAGCAACTGCTCGGCATCGTCACCCGGCTGTGAGCACGCTGCACCGATGCTCGCCGTCGCGTCGGTTTCCCTGCCGTCGACCAGCAGCGGTCGGTTGAACGCGGCGGTGATCGGCCCCGCGATGCGCTCGACGTCCACATCGCTGCGGATGTCTTCCAGCAGGATTGCGAACTCGTCGCCGCCCAGGCGTGCCACGGTGTCGGATGGCCGCGTCGACTTGACCAGCCGCTGCGCCGCTGCCTGCAACATGCGGTCGCCGGCATCGTGTCCGAGCGAGTCATTGACGTTCTTGAAGTTGTCGAGGTCGAGGAACATGACGGCGACTCGCTGCTGCGTCCGTTGCGCGAGTGCCAGCGCGTGCTCGACCCGGTTCCAGAAGAGGCTGCGATTCGCCAGCAGCGTCAGCGGGTCGTGGAACGCCAGCTTGCGCAGCTGTTCTTCCAGGGCCCGGCGCTCGCTGACGTCGCGGAAGTTCAGCGCCAGCCCGCCAATGGCCGGATCGTCCATCAGGTTGCTGCCGACGCACTCGAGGGTGCTGCGCCGTTCGCCGGTCTCGACGACCAGTTCGATCGGCCCGACGACCCGCCCGTGCGTTGCCGTAACCTCGGCGAGGAACGCGGCCAGCCGCTCGTTGTCGCCATCGGCCCAGCGATCGAGGAGGTTCCGGCCCACCAGGTCGTCCGGGTGGCTCGCAAACGTGCGTTCAGCCGCCGGCGAGGCGAACAGCAGCGTTCCCTCTGCGTTGGTGATCATGATCACGTCGGAGGCGTTCTTGATCAGTGATGCGTACCGGGCCTCGACGATGTCGGCCGCACGCTGCTCGCGCAACAGGGCGTCGTCGCGCGAGAGCACGCCCTGGCGCACCATGACCAGCGACGTCAGCACGAAGATGATGACGGTCATCGTGTTCACGGGGCTGACGGCCGTGCTGCTTTCAACGTACACCAGCACCAGGAACGACACCATCATGGCGATGTACGGCATTCCTTCGATGAGTGCGATGCTGAATGCACTCGGGGCGCGGCGTACGCCGGGCTCGCCACGCAGCTGCTCGCGCGCAGCGGCCGCAAGCCAGACGTAGCAGGACAGGTAAATGACATCCGAGACGCTGCCCGGAATGTAGCTGCCGTCCACCTTGGACATGGCCCAGACGATGTCGGCCACGGACATCGACGCGAAACCGAGCGTGAGCAGCAGCAGGGCATGGCGGCGGATGGGCGTGGCGCCCGAGTGCATCAGCAGCACGCCGCAGGCCAGCAGCATGAGGCAGTTGAGGCCGATGTAACTCTGTGCCAGCACGTACTTGAGCGCGTCAGGGTCGCGCTGGGCGTCCGCCGTCGGCGAGATCACGAGGAACCAGAAGAATGCGCCGAATCCCAGCACGAGGATCGCGGTGTCGAGTCCGAGCCGGGCCCATTGCACTCGAACGGCGGCAGTGCGGATCACCGTCAGCACCGCGGCGAAGACGAGCGGGTAGAACCCCAGGAAGAACACGTCGCCGAGCGACGGGAATGGGTCGATCCCGTACAGCCAGTAGGTCGAGTGCAGCAGGTTGCCTGTGCTGTAGGCGGCGAGCGCGCCCGTGAGAAGCCACCAGGTACGGCGCGCACCCGGGTCGACGGAGCCGCGCGCGGCAGCCCCGGTCAGGATGGCCGCGCAAACGCTCGCCACCGAATCGGAATACAGGTTGAAGACGTCGAGCCACGGCGATGAACGACCGTCGATCAGGATCAGCGCGATGGCGATAGCGATGTAGACAAACAACCCGATGGAAACGACGCCGGTCCAGCCGGCGCCGAACCGCTCGCGCTTCGTCATCCCGTCGTTCTCTGGCCGCATTGGCGACATTCTTCTGCGAGCCTCTCCCGAACCCGGCAACCCCTTGGATCTGTTGCATCTAGCCTCAGTGGTTCAGCAGTGGTCTGTGACTGGCGTACGAATATGTCGACTCCGCTCGTGACGCAGTTCACAGGCCGGGCCGCCCCCTTGCAGCGTCGGTTTTCGTCGCCGATTGCGGGGTCGTTGACTGCGGAGTGCAGGGTTGCAGATCGTGAGCAGAGAGGCGGCGCCGGGCTGCGCAGACTGGCATCAGGTCGATCCGAAATGTGAACCCGGCGCGATTCTTCCGCCGGCTGATATGTCACATTCCCCGCGAATTGTGGCAGGCTGCCGGCCGCTTCGACGCTGGCTCGCGCGCTTGGCGAGCGGCTCGGGGCTGCGGGACTCGTGAAGGAGCGATGGACGACATGCAGAGTTGGCGCAAGAGTATCGGCTCGACGGCGTTGGCGGGCTTACTGCTGACCGTGTTTGCATCGACGGCCGCCCTGGCAGCAGCGCAAGGAACCCCGCTGCCCGGGACGATCCCGGACGTGCGCTCCCACGCCTATTACATCCTCGACGAGTCAGCCGCGTCGGTGCTCGCTGCGCGCAATGAGCGCATCGCCGTTCCGATCGCCTCCATCACCAAGCTGATGACGGCGCTGGTCGTGCTCGAGGCCGACCAGTCGATGGACCAGGTCGTGACCATCACCGCCGATGACGTGAGTGGCACGGCCGGCAATGCCTCACGCCTCGCTTCGGGTTACAAGCTGAGCCGGCAGGACCTGCTGCACCTCGCGCTGATGTCGTCCGACAACCGTGCCGCGTACGCGCTGTGCCGATCCTATCCGCGAGGTCTGCGTGCCTGCGTGCAGGCCATGAACAAGAAGGCCGTGGCACTGGGCATGACCACGGCCCGCTTCGTCGAGCCCACGGGCTTGTCGAGCCGCAACGTGGCAAGCCCCGTAGACCTGGCCAAGCTGGTGCTGGCGGCCGCAGCCAACCGGACGATCCGCGACTACTCGACCTCTGCCGGGCTCACGGTGACGGTCAACCGTCGACAACTCGCGTTCCACAATACCAATCTGCTGGTGGCAAACCCCGCCTGGCAGGTCGACGTGCAGAAGACCGGCTACATCCCGGAAGCCGGGCGCTGTCTCGTGATGCAGACCGTCATCGACGGCCGCCCGGTCGTGATGGTGCTGCTCAACTCCTATGGCAAGTACACGCGAATCGCGGATGCCAAGCGGGTCCGGACCTGGCTCGAGTCGCGGAGCCGCGTCGCCGCCCTCTAGACCGGCTGCACACACGCAGGGTGATCGTTGCAGCGCCGCGCGCTGCGGCGTGAAATTGGGCACACATGACTGTGTGTACCCTGTTCACGGAGAACACCCTATGACGCTGGAAGAGGCCCGCAAGCTCGCGCTCGCGCAGACCTACCAGGTGCGTTCCGATGCGTTGCAGGCCATGCTGGTGCAGGCCGCCGATTCCGAGTTCATCGGACCGATCATCATCAAGCTACGGAACTCGGTACCAGTTCCAGCAGGGCTACCTCGACCACGAGTATTACGAAGACGCGTTCAAGGATCGCGTCGTCAGGCTCGCACCGACCTGGAAGGCGCTCGGACTGACCAGCGGGCGTCGCAGCTTCTTCGCCGAGATCGACCGTCTATCGCGCCGATGACCGCGCCCGGACGGATGCAATCTGGCGGCCCATGGTGCGCCAGCGCACCGACGCTCGCCTGCGCAGGTGCTGCAATCCGGATGCGCCATGGAAATCGGCGCAATCTCAGTTCGCGCACGATTTGTGATCAAAGGAGATCGCGATGCAGCATCAAATCAAGGACCTGATGAGCCGGGACGTCAAGGTCATCAGCCCGGACACGACCATCGACGAAGCGGCACGGGCCATGCGTGACGGCGACTTCGGGATGCTGCCCGTCGGCGAGAACGACCGCATGATCGGCGCAATTTCGGATCGCGACATCGCGATCCGGGCCGTGGCGGCAGGCAAAGGCCCCGGCACGCAGGTGCGCGAAATCATGTCGGAAGGCATCTGCTGGGCCTACGACGACGACACGGTGGAGAGCGCGGCGAAACTCATGAGCGAGAGACAGGTCCGGCGCTTGCCGGTAGTGAACCGCGACAAGCGCCTGGTCGGCATCATTGCGCTCGGCGACTTCGCGGTGGAGAGTTCCGGGATCAAGCCTGCCGCAGAAGCGCTGGCGAAGATATCGGAGCCGTCTTGACGGCTTCGAAAGCAGCCCCGAGGCTAGCGAAGTCTGCGCACTCCCGTCGCAAGGCGGGAGGCAAGGTGGCGGGCGCATTGCCTCGCACACTGAGGGCGCGCAGCCGCGCTTCCGACACCACGCTGCAGCGGCACTTGTCGTTCTTCGATGACAATGGCGACCGCGGCGTCGGCCTCGCAGAGTGCACGCGCGGACTCAAGGCCCTGGGCCTGCCGGTCGGCGTGGCCGAGTCTGCCGCGCTTGCCATCGTCGCTGGCTTGAGCCTGCAGACGCGCGGCTCGCTGCTGGCCATGAACGTCGACATCGAAAACGCCCACAAGGGCAAGCACGACAGTGATACCGGCATCCTGGACAAGCGCGGCCGGTTCAACGCCAGGCGCTTCGACGAGGTCTTCGGCGCGCATTCGACGGCGGATCGCAACGGCGACAAGGCGTTCACCGCGACCGAGCTCACGAGGATGATCAGGGCGAATCGCGAGACGCTACCGGGCTATGTGGCCGCGATGGCGGAATGGCAGCTGTTGTTGATGATCGCCGCCGACACACGCGCCGCCGAAGGTGACCATGCGGTACCCGCCTTGAGCATCGCGCGAATCAAGTCGTTCTACGACGGCACGCTCTTCTACAAGCTGGCAAGAGAACGCGTCTAG
>JBAVJR010000550.1:0-3304 GCA_049687855.1 Steroidobacteraceae bacterium
GCTGTATACCGATTCCCAGTACGTGCGGCTCGGCATCACGGAGTGGCTGCCGCAGTGGAAGAAGCGCGGCTGGAAGACCGCCGACAAGAAGCCCGTGAAGAATGCGGACCTCTGGCTGCGGCTCGAAGAGCAGATCGGACGCCACGAAGTGCACTGGCACTGGGTCAGGGGCCACACCGGGCATCCCGGCAACGAGCGGGCCGATGAGCTCGCGAACGAAGGTATTCGTTCGCTGGCTCCGACTAACCCCTAACCCCTATCCCCTAACCCCTCGTAAACTACGAAGGGCCAGACTCTCCGCAGGAACACCATGGATTTCATCGACCTCAAGACTCAGTACCGTCGGCTCAAGCCATCGGTGGACTCCAGGATTTCGAAGGTGCTGGAGCACGGCCAATACATTCTCGGGCCCGAAGTGGTCGAGTTGGAGCAGCGACTGGCCGCTTTCGTCGGCTCGAAGCACTGCATCGGTGTTGCCAGCGGCACGGATGCCCTGCTGATCGCGCTGATGGCGCTCGAAATCGGCCCGGGCGACGAAGTCATTACGGTGCCTTTCACGTTTTTCGCGACGGCCGAAATGATTGCGCTGGCAGGCGCCAAGCCGGTCTTCGTCGACATCGATCGCGGTACGTACAACATGGACGCATCGAAGCTCGAGGCTGCCATCACGCCACGAACGAAGGCGATCATGCCGGTTTCGTTGTATGGCCAGTGCCCGGACATCGATGCGATCAACGCGATCGCCTGCCGCAATGAACTTCCTGTCATCGAAGACGCGGCGCAGAGCTTCGGCGCGACCTACAAGGGCCGCCGCTCGGGCGGCATGACGGCAGTGGGTGCAACTTCGTTCTTCCCATCCAAGCCCCTGGGCTGCTACGGGGACGGCGGAGCCCTGTTCACCAACGACGATTCCCTCGCGAAACTCATGCGCGAAATACGCGTCCATGGCCAGGATCGCCGTTACCACCATCCCCGACTCGGCCTTTGCGGACGCCTGGACACCATCCAGGCGGCAGTGCTGCTCGCAAAGATGGACCTGTTCGACGAGGAGGTTGCGGCCCGTAGTCGGGCGGGTGAGCGTTACGCGGCCCTGATCGCGGACAAGTTCGGCACCGGAGCAAGCGCCAAAGTCCGCGCCCCTGAGGTCGAGACTTTCAACACCTGCGTCTATGCGCAGTACACCGTTGAAGTGGAGCAGCGGGAGATCGTCGAAACCCGCATGAAGTCGCTTGGCGTGCCGACGGCGGTGCATTACCCGCTGGCACTGCACATGCAGCCGGTGTTCAAGCATCTCGGATACAGCGAGGGTGACTTCCCGGCTTCCGAGGCCGCGGCGCGCCGTGTAATGAGTCTGCCGATGCACCCGTACCTCACGGATGCACAGCAAGTCCACGTAGTGGACGCGCTCGCGCAAGCGGTTGCCTGAGCTGCGGAAAGCACACTTCCGGCACTTCCTGCACTTCCGCCCCCTTCCCACCTATGCGTCAGATCGTCTTCGACACGGAAACCACTGGACTCGAGCCCGAGCTCGGTCACCGCATCATCGAGATCGGCGCGATCGAGCTGGTGAATCGGCGCCGCACGGGCCGGCAGTTCCACCGCTACCTGTGCCCGGACCGCACGATCGATCCGGGTGCCGTGCAGGTGCACGGCCTCACGACCGAATTCCTCAGTGGCCAGCCGCGCTTCGCCGACATCTTCGACGAACTGCGTCAGTTCATGGCGGGAGCCGAGCTGATCATCCACAACGCGCCGTTCGACGTCGCGTTCCTGGACGCGGAACTCGCGATGCTCGCTGCGAACGGCAAACTCGAGAACAAGGTGACCACGCGCGACGTCTGCGGCGTGCTCGACACGCTTGCCCTGGCGCGCCAGATGCACCCGGGGCAGCGCAACAGCCTCGATGCCCTGTGCAAGCGCTATTCCATCGACAATTCGCATCGCGACCTGCACGGCGCGTTGCTCGACGCCGACTTGCTGCTCGAAGTCTACCTGGCGATGACGGGCGGGCAGGGCGCCCTGACCCTCGACGACAAGGCTACGGCCGCAGGTCTCGTTGCGACAGCGACCAAGGCTGTGCGACCCGCGGGCGCGCTGCTCGTGCGGCGTGCCACCGAGGAAGAACTCCAGTCGCACCACGCGATGCTGCAGTTGCTCGACAAGAAAAGCGGCGGCAAGACCGCATGGCGCACGTTCGAACCCGCGCCCGAGGCTGCCGCACCCGCGCCATGAGCCACACTCTCTCACAGTCGTTCGGCCGGGCTTTCCTCGGACAGTCGCCGGGCTGGTACAAGCTCACGATCGTCGGGTTCCTGCTGCTGAACCCGATCGTGATGCTGCTCGCCGGGCCAACGGTCACTGGCTGGCTGCTGCTGGGCGAGTTCATTTTCACGCTCGCCATGGCGCTGCGGTGTTATCCACTGCAGCCGGGCGGCCTGCTCGCCATCGAAGCCGTCGTCATCGGGCTCACCACGCCGGAAAGCGTGTACGAGGAAGTCACCGGCGCCTTCCCCGTGATCCTGCTTTTGATCTTCATGGTCGCGGGCATCTACTTCCTGCGCGACCTGCTGCTGTTCGTGTTCACGCGCCTGATCCTGCGCATCCGCTCGCGCGAAGCGCTGGCGCTGATGTTCTGCGGCGTATCGGCGCTGCTCTCGGCTTTTCTCGACGCACTCACCGTGGTGGCCGTCGCGGTCACCGTCGGCATGGGTTTCTTCGAGGTCTATCACCGCGTCGCTTCGGGCAAGACCCACACCACGCCGCATCACGATGCAACGCAGGACGTCGATGTGCAGGTCCTGCACCGCGACAACCTCGAGGCATTCCGCGGGTTCCTGCGCGCCCTGATGATGCACGGCGCCGTTGGCACGGCGATCGGCGGCGTGATGACGCTGGTGGGCGAGCCGCAGAACCTGCTGATCGCGGAGCATGCGGGCTGGAACTTCAGTGAGTTCTTCCTCGCGATGGCACCCGTCACCGTGCCCGTCGCACTCGCGGGCTTCGCCACCTGCTGGCTGGTCGAGCGGTTTCGCCTCTTCGGCTATGGAACGCCGCTCCCGGACGCGGCTCGTGCCGTGCTCGAGGATTACTCACGTGAACTCGCGGCCCGGTCGACGCCACGCGAAAGGCAAGTACTGATCGTCCTGGCAATCGTTGCGATCCTGCTGGTGCTCTCGCTGGCGTTCCATGTCGCCGAAGTGGGCCTTATCGGCCTGCTGGTCATCATCGTGGCCACCGCTTTCATGGGTGTTACGGAAGAGCACCGCATCGGCAAGGCGTTCGAGGCGGCGCTGCCGTTCACGGC
>JBAVJR010000551.1:0-1855 GCA_049687855.1 Steroidobacteraceae bacterium
CCAGCACGCTCATGGCCAGCGCGAACGTGAAATACATCGGGCCGCTGACATAGACGCTCCACGGCAGGAAGCCCGGATGGCGCACGAACGCCCAGGTTAGATCGGCGAGCAGCAGGATGAAGAAGACGTGCAGGAAGTAGATGGAAAACGCCTCGTTGGCGAAATAGCTCAGCCACCGCGGCTGCCTGCTTGCGAGCGTCCGCAGCCAAAGCAGGACCAGCGCGGCCAGGCTGATCTTCTGTACGTAGAAGAATGACTCCTGCAAGGAATAGCTGCCGAACCGGTTGACCTGCGCGAGCTGCAACGCGACCAGGGACACCGAGCTCAGGACCGCCGCTGCGATCAGGAACCTGCGGTACATGGCGATGCGATCCAGCAGCGGCTCGAGGTGGTTGCCCAGGTAGACGCCGACCGTGTAAGCGCCGGCGAAATAGATCACGGTTCCAGCGGCGATCTGACTGGTTGCCTCGGCGAATTCGGGACGTGAAAAGACCAATGGGGCCAGCATGACCAGCCATGCTGGGATGGCAGCGTACGAATTCGCCGTCGTCCACGCGCTCAGCAGCGGCGTGATGGCGAACAGGATCAGCAGCACCGGGATATACCAGTAGGTGAATTGCGCTTCGCCATGCATCAGGTTGGGCACGATCGAATTGACGTAGTCGGACCAGGTTGGCGGCCAGGCCATGACGCCCGTGCCGGTCTCGTCCCAACGCATCAGCGAGAACACGATGGTGCAGAAGATGTACGGCAGTAGCACGTACTTGGCTTTGCTGCGGTAGAAGTTCTGGTATCCGCGCGAGCGCAGGATCGCCGAGAACAGCAGGCCTGAGATCAATGCGAAATAGACGGTGGCGTCATGGAACAGCGTTTCACTGAGCACGAACAGTGGCGCCGTCGGATCAGCAGCCCAGTTGCGAGGAAGGGCCACGGCAATGCCGACCGCGTGGACCGCCACGACATTGAGAATGGCGAAACCACGGAAGCTATGGACGTAACCGAGATATCCCGTCTTGTACATAGCGCACCGCGTGTTGGCTCTGTTTGGCCGTCAGCGGCATCCGAACACTGACTGGACCGACGCGACCGGGTCAGGTCACGGTGCGTGATTCCCTGCAGTAAGGATCAGACGTCGAGGTTCGACACCAGCAGCGCGTTTCTTTCGATGAACTCGCGCCTGGGCTCGACTTCATCGCCCATCAGCGTCGAGAACAGCTCGTTCGCAACGTGTGCGTCCTCGATGCGCACCTGCACTAGCCGGCGCGTTTCGGGATTGATGGTCGTGTCCCACAACTGCTCGGGGTTCATCTCGCCGAGGCCCTTGTAGCGCTGGATCGTCTGGCCCTTCTTCGCCTGCTCCATCAGCCACGCCATCGCCTCTTCGAAACGCGCCACGTCCTTGCGCTGGTCGCCGCGCGCGACGTACGCGCCTTGGCGCAGCAGTCCCTTCAGCGCCGTCGCGTAGTCGGCGATGCGCCGGTACTCGGCGGAGTCGAAGAACTCCTTCTGCAAGTGCTTCTCCGTCGTCAGCCCGTGCTCCGTGCGGAACAGGTTCAGGCGCACGGGCAGGCCGCCGGCGTTCACTTCGAGTTCGACGCGATACGAGCGCGCCTTGTCGCCGCGCGACTGCAGCCGCGTCTCCAGTTCCTTCGCCCACGCGCGCATCACGTTCGCGTCGGTGAGATCCTCGTGACGGATGACCGGCAGATACGGCAGCTGCTCGAGCACGGGGCGCTCGTAGCGGCGAGCCCACTTGTCCGCGATCAGGATGAAGTCGATGTGCTGGCGCGCGAGCTTCTCGAGCTCCTCGCCCGCGATCGTCGCGGCGTTCGCGTCCGTGCCGCCACCGCCGACG
>JBAVJR010000552.1:0-2073 GCA_049687855.1 Steroidobacteraceae bacterium
GGATGCTCACGGAGCAGTCCAGGACCTCGCGGGCGGGGCCGGTCGTCGAGGCGACACGCCTCGATGAGCTGGTGGAGCACAGCGCCGAGCTCATCCCTCCGGTCCTGCGGCGTTGCCTGCAGATCGATGCCGACGTCTCGCTGCGGGAGCTCGGCACGGTGTGCGTTGCACGCACCACGGTCCAGCAGGTCTTCCAGAACCTGGTCATCAATGCTGCCGAGGCGGTGCGCGCGACCGGGCGCGAGCGTGGCGTACTGCGGGTCGAAAGCGGCATCGAGCCGGGCCCGGCCGGCGCCAGCCTGCACTTGCGGTTCACTGACGATGGCGTCGGGATCGTCGCCGAGCATCTCGGACGGGTGTTCGAAAAAGGCTTCTCGACCAAGTCCCGGGACACCAACTCTGGCATCGGCCTGCACTGGTCCGCCAACGTCGTCAACGCACTGGGGGGCAGCATTCGCGCCGAGAGTGCTGGAGCGGGTTGTGGCGCCTGCATGCACCTCGTCCTGCCGCTGCACCGACCCCAGGCCGTCGAACTGACCAAGGCCGCTTGAGAGTGACCATGCACGAACCTACCCAACGGGCGATACGCGTACTCATCGTCGACGACGAAGACCAGGTGCTCGATGCGTATCGGCAGATCCTCAGCCCGCGCCCCAGGGACGACGGGCAGGCAGCCCTGCAGAGCGCACGCGCACGCCTGTTCGCAAAACCGGGGGCAGCACCGCAGACCGCCCGGCCGGCGGCGCCTGGTCCCGTGCTCGAGCCTGTGTTCGTCAAGGACGCGCAGTCGGCAGTCGATGCCGTGCGCGCCGCCTGCGCCGCGGAGCAGCCCTTCGCCGTGGCCTTTCTCGACATGCGCATGCCCCCGGGCCCCGACGGCGTGTGGGCGGCGACGCAGATGCGCGAGCTGGATCCCGACCTCGAAATCGTGATTGCCACGGCGTACTCGGACGTCGATCCGCAGGAAATCAGCGCGCGCGTACCGCCCGAGGAGAAGCTCTTCTACCTGCAGAAGCCATTTCACGTCCACGAGGTGCGGCAGCTGGCTGTCGCGCTGGGGCACAAGTGGACTGCCGACCGGCGCCTCCATCAAATCGCGTACTTCGACAGCCTGACAGGCCTGCCTAACCGCGAACGGTGCCGCAGTCACATTGCAGCCGCGCTAGAACACGCGAAGACCGGGGCACACAAGCTGGCGGTCCTCTACATCGACCTCGACAACTTCAAGCGGATCAACGACACGCTCGGGCACAGCGTCGGCGACGACCTCCTCAAGGTCATGGCGCAGCGGCTCCAGCACACGCTGCGCGCCGATGGCCGCCCTGCCGGACCGGGTGGCCCTGCGCGTGCGGACGACCTGGCACGGCTCGGCGGCGACGAGTTCATGGTGCTGCTGCCCGCGATCGCGGATCCGCAGGATGCCGGTGTCGTCGCCGATCGGGTTGTCCGCAGGCTCATGGAGCCGATGCAGCTCGAGATGCACGACGTGCTGGTGACGCCGAGCATCGGCATCGCGACGTATCCCGCCGACGGCGAGGACGTCGAGACACTGTTTCGCAATGCCGACCTGGCCATGTATTTCGCGAAGCGACAGGGGCCGGGGAGCTACGCCTTCTACGCCCCGGAGATGAATGCGTCAGCCTTGAAGCGATTGACGATGGAGGCACAACTGCGCAAGGCGCTCGACGCCGGCGAGTTCGCGCTGGCCTACCAGCCGCAGTTCAACCTGAGTTCGGGCAAGCCCTCCGGCCTGGAAGCCCTGCTGCGCTGGCACAATGCCGAACTCGGCGACGTGCCGCCGTCCGAATTCGTGCCGGTGGCCGAAGAGACCGGGCTGATACTCGCCATCGGCGAGTGGGTCCTGCGCACGGCCTGCGCCCAGGCCAGGGACTGGCAGGACCAGGGCCTGCCATTCGGGTTGATGGCCGTGAACGTGTCCGGCATGCAGTTCGTGCAGCACGACTTCCCGGACCTCGTCGACAGGGTGTTGCGCGAGACGGGTCTCGACCCGGGCCTGCTCGAGCTGGAACTGACGGAGTCGCTGCTGATGAAGGACGAAGCCTGGGCGCGCGA
>JBAVJR010000553.1:0-6503 GCA_049687855.1 Steroidobacteraceae bacterium
GTCGTAGACCGGCCAGAAGGCGCGGCTCTCGGCATCCGTGAGCTGCAGGTTCTGCGCGTACACGGCGCGCTTGTCGGTCTGGACCTGCTTGAGGATGATCTGCTCATCCGTCTTGACGCCCTGCGTGGCAGGGGCAGCCTGCGCGTGGGTCAGGACGGGGAAGGCAGCGACGGTGAGCGCCACTGCAAGGGAAGCAATTTTCATGGGTTCCTGCCTGTTCGTTGGGGTTTCCAAGCCACGGCTTGCAAGATAGCGACGGCGTGCCGCTGCTCGCAAGGGGCCGGTAGAATTGTCGCATGACGGTACCCACCGATGTTGACCTGCAGCA
Source organism: Steroidobacteraceae bacterium (assembly GCA_049687855.1). GTDB lineage: Bacteria > Pseudomonadota > Gammaproteobacteria > Steroidobacterales > Steroidobacteraceae > RPQJ01. Next base: position 329 of record JBAVJR010000553.1, read on the forward strand.
ACTGGCGCGGTCCGTGGGGGACCGCCTGCTGGCCCGGGCCGAGACCCTCGTCACGGCCGAATCCTGCACCGGCGGCTGGATTGCCAAGGCGTGTACGGACGTGGCCGGGAGTTCGCGCTGGTTTCAGGGTGGGGTGGTTGCCTACTCGAATTCCCTCAAGGTCGCGCTCCTTGACGTGCCCGAGGGCCTGCTGGCGCAGCACGGTGCCGTGAGCGAACCCGTCGTGCGGGCGATGGCGGCGGGGGCCCTAGCTTGCACCAGCGGCACCGTGTCCGTTGCCGTGAGCGGCGTGGCGGGCCCGGACGGCGGGACCGCCGAAAAACCCGTGGGGATGGTGTGGCTGGCCTGGGCCTGGCGCGAAAAGAACGGTTCGTTGCGAACCGAGACGTGTTGCGAGCACTTCCCGGGCGGGCGCGACGAGGTGCGGCGCTTGACAGTCAAGCGTGCCCTGGAGCGACTGCTTACCGCATGAGCGACCGCCTCTTCTTCGCGCTCTGGCCGGACCCCGCCCTGCGTCAGGCTCTGCACGCCCGTGTCGAGGGGATCATCGCGTCGCTCGACGGCAAGCCCCAGCGACCCGACCAGTGGCATGTCACGCTCGAGTTCCTGGGCCAGGTTCCCCGTGAGCGCCGGCCCCGCTTGCGAGCCGCGGCCGGCCGCGTGAGCCGGTCGTCCGTCACGATCGAGTTCGATCGGGTCGAGCACTGGCGCAAGCCGCAGGTCGTGTGTCTGGTGGCGAGTCGAGTTCCAGCGGGACTCGAGGCGCTCGTCGCGCAATTGCGCGCCGCACTCACCGACGCAGGTTTCGCGACCGACCTACGCCCCTTCCGCCCGCACGTGACGCTCGCGCGCAAAGTCCGATCCGCCACGGATTCGCTCCTCGATCCACCGTTCGTGTGGCGAGCCGGCGGCTTTGCGCTCGTGCGCTCCGTGACCGATCCGGCGGGCTCACGCTATGAGCCTCTGGACTGGTGGAATCACGCGGTCGAAGGCGGCTGAGAAACCGGTGATTCCGGGCAATTTTTCGGACCGCGCGCGGGCAGGGCTGTGGAATAATGCAGCCATCCCGCAGATCCCCTTTCACGAGCCGGGCTACCCGGCTCCCACGCCTGACTCATGAGCAACGCAATGGAAGAAAACCGCAAGAAGGCCCTGGTCGCAGCGCTCGGCCAGATCGAGAAGCAGTTCGGCAAGGGCTCGGTCATGCGCCTTGGCGACTCCAACAGCTACGACGTCGAAGTCGTCTCCACGGGCTCGCTCGGGCTGGACATCGCGCTCGGCGTCGGTGGCGTGCCGAAGGGCCGCGTCGTCGAAATCTACGGGCCGGAATCCTCGGGCAAGACCACGCTCGCGCTCACGATCGTCGCGCAAGTGCAGCGCAACGGCGGCACGGCCGCCTTCGTCGATGCCGAGCACGCGCTCGACCCGGCCTATGCCGAGAAGCTCGGCGTCGACGTCAACGAACTGCTCGTGTCGCAGCCCGATAACGGCGAACAGGCCCTCGAGATCACCGACATGCTGGTCCGCTCGAACGCGGTCGACATCGTCGTCGTCGACTCCGTTGCCGCGCTGACGCCCAAGGCCGAAATCGAAGGTGAGATGGGCGACATGCAGATGGGCGCGCAGGCACGCCTCATGTCCCAGGCGCTGCGCAAGCTCACCGGCAACATCAAGCGCTCGAACACCATCGTCATCTTCATCAACCAGATCCGCATGAAGATCGGCGTGATGTTCGGCAATCCCGAGACCACCACCGGCGGCAACGCCCTCAAGTTCTACGCGTCCGTCCGCCTCGACATCCGCCGCATCGGCGCGATCAAGCAGGGCGAGGAAGTCGTCGGCAACCAGACGCGCGTCAAGGTCGTCAAGAACAAGGTCGCGCCGCCGTTCCGCGAGGCCGAGTTCGAGATCATGTACGGCGTCGGCATCTCGCGCGAAGGCGAGATCATCGAACTCGGCGTGGCGCAGAACATCATCGAGAAGTCCGGCTCGTGGTACGCCTACAAGGGCGAGCGCATCGGCCAGGGCAAGGAAAACGTCCGCACGTACCTCACGCAGCACCCGGACACGGCGCGCGAAATCGAAACCGTCATCCGGGCCAGGTTGCTGGTTCCGAAGAAGGGCGAGGCGGCCGCGGGTGAGGCGTCGGAAGCCTGAGCCGGGAGCGGCGGCGGAGGCGGATCAGCGCACCGTCCAGACCGCGGCCTACGCCCTGCTCGCAGGGCGTGACTTCAGTCGCCACGAACTGACCGAGCGCCTGCTCCGCAAGGGGTATGGCGCCGCGGTAGTCGAGGCGGCGGTGGCCGCCATCGTGCAGGAAGGGTTCCTGCGCGAGGAACGGTTTGCCGAGCAGTTCGTCACCCAGCGCGCAGGACGAGGCCAGGGACCGTTGCGCGTCCGCATGGGGCTGCGCGATCGCGGCGTCGAGCTCGCGACGATCGACCAGGCTCTCGAGACCACCGAGACGGACTGGATCCAGGCGGCCAGGGAGGCCCGGCGTCGCAAGTTCGGGCTGTTGCCTCCGGCCGACTACCGTGAACGTGCAAAACAGGCACGCTTCCTCCAATATCGCGGGTTTTCTTCGGACCAGATCCGGGCTGCCCTAGGCCCCGGCGAAGACGAACCAGACTTATGACCAGCAAGCCCCAGGCCCAGGCCAGCTTCATGACCAGCGCGCAGCTGCGCGCGGCGTTCCTGGATTTTTTCAAGGAGCGCGGCCACGCCGTCGTGCCGTCGAGCTCGCTCGTTCCGGTCAACGACCCGACGCTGCTCTTCACCAACTCGGGCATGGTCCAGTTCAAGGACCTGTTCCTCGGCAAGGAAAAGCGCAGCTACGTGCGTGCGGCTACCTCGCAGCGTTGCGTGCGCGCCGGCGGCAAGCACAACGACCTCGAGAACGTCGGTTACACGTCGCGCCACCACACGTTCTTCGAGATGCTGGGCAACTTCAGCTTCGGCGACTACTTCAAGCAGGACGCGATCCGCTTCGCCTGGGACTTCATCACCGGCACGCTCGGCATCCCGCCGTCGAAACTCTGGGTCACCGTGTTCGAAGAAGACGACGGCGCCGCCGAGATCTGGCTGAAGGAGATCGGCGTCGATCCCGCGCGTCTCACGCGCATGGGCGCCAAGTCGAATTTCTGGGCGATGGGCGACACGGGTCCGTGTGGCCCGTGCACCGAGATCTTCTACGACCACGGTCCCGGCGTGGCCGGCGGTCCGCCGGGGTCTCCCGACGAAGACGGCGATCGCTATGTCGAGATCTGGAACCTGGTGTTCATGCAGTTCGACCGCTCGGCCGACGGCACGATGACGCCGCTGCCGAAGCCGTCGGTGGACACAGGCATGGGTCTCGAGCGCATCTCTGCCGTGATGCAGGGCGTGCACAGCAATTACGAGATCGACCTGTTCCGCAGCCTGATTGCAGCCGCCGCCAGGGCCACGGCCAGCGGCGATCTCGCGTCGAACTCGCTGCGCGTGATTGCCGACCACGTCCGCGCCACCTCGTTCCTGATTGTGGACGGCGTGCTGCCGTCGAACGAGGGCCGCGGCTACGTGCTGCGCCGGATCATGCGCCGCGCGATCCGTCACGGCTTCATGCTCGGCCAGCGCCAGCCGTTCTTCCACACGCTGGTGAGGACGCTAGAGCAGGAGATGGGTGCCGCCTATCCCGAGCTCACGGCGCAGCGTGCGCACATCGAGAAGGTCATCCTGCAGGAAGAAGAGCGCTTCGCCGAGACGCTGGCGCAGGGCATGGCCTTGCTCGACACCGCCATCGGCACGCTGGGCGGCAAGCAGGAAATTCCGGGTGAGACGGTGTTCCGTCTCTACGACACGTACGGCTTCCCGGTCGACCTCACCAGCGACATCGCGCGCGAGCGCGGGCTCTCGATCGACGAGCCGGGGTTCGAGGCCGCGATGGATGCGCAGCGCGCGATGTCGCGTGCGGCCAGCAAGTTCAACGTCGACCTGCGTGGCGACCAGAGCCTCGACAGCCAGACGTCGTTCATCGGCTACGACGGCGAGACCGGTCGCGGCCGTGTCGTCGCGATGTTCCGTGGCAAGGACGCGGTCACCGAACTGCAGGCAGGCGAGGAGGGCCAGGTGGTCCTCGACGTCACGCCGTTCTACGCCGAAAGTGGCGGCCAGGTTGGCGACACCGGCGAACTCGCGACGCCAACTGCCCGCTTCGCGGTCACCGACACGCAGAAGCTGGGCAAGGCGCACGTGCACGTCGGCAAGCTCGCGGCCGGCACGCTGACGGTCGGCGAGACCGTGGCTGCGACGGTGGATGGCGTACGCCGCGACGCTACCCGCGCGAATCATTCCGCCACGCACCTGCTGCACGCGGCGTTGCGCGAGGTCCTCGGGGCGCACGTCACCCAGAAGGGTTCGCTGGTCGCGCCCGACCGCCTGCGTTTCGATTTCTCGCATTATTCGGCAGTCACGCCCGACGAGTTGCAGCGGGTCGAGGCGATCGTGAATGCGGAAGTGCGCAAGAACGCGGAGGCCGAAACGAAAGTCATGGATTTCGATGCCGCGGTGGCCGCGGGGGCGATGGCGCTGTTCGGCGAGAAGTACGAAGACCGGGTGCGCGTGCTGCGCATCGGTGCATATTCGACCGAGCTCTGCGGCGGCACGCACGTGCGTCGGGCGGGCGACATCGGCCTGTTCAAGATCGTGAGCGAAGGCGGCGTTGCCGCCGGTGTGCGGCGCATCGAAGCGGTCACCGGCCAGGGCGCCTACCAGTATGTGGTCGATACGGACCATAAACTGCGCGAAGTGGCCGGGCTCGTCCGCGGCTCGCGCGACGACGTCGAAGACAAGGTCAAGCAGTTGCTTGACCGCTCGCGCCGCATGGAAAAAGAGATCGCGCTGCTCAAGGAAAAGCTGGCGAGCGGCAGCGGTGGCGACCTGGCGGCCGATGCGCTCACGATTGGTGCGGGCGTGAGGCTGGTCGCGGCGACCGTCGATGGCGCAGACGCTGCGGCGCTGCGCGCGACCGTGGAGCAGCTTAAAAACAAGCTCGGCAGCGCGATCATCGTGCTCGGTTCGCCGGCAGGCACCGACAAGGTGACGCTCATCGCCGGCGTCACCAACGACCTCACGTCGCGCGTGAAGGCGGGCGACATCGTCAATCACGTGGCGAAGCAGGTCGGGGGCAAAGGCGGCGGTCGTGCGGACCTCGCGCAGGCCGGCGGCACGCAACCAGCCAACCTCGCTGCCGCGCTTGGCAGCCTCGCCGCATGGCTCACGCCACAGGTGTCGTGACCGGTTGACGCGCCTCAGCGTGGACGGCCCGACTGGAAAGGCCGACGCTCCCTCGAGTAAGTGAATTCTACCGTCGCAAGTCGCGACATCCCGGTGGCCCGCAGCGTGCTGACTTTTGCCCACGCCGAGCGTATGGTTGGCGCGCTAAAACGGTGCGCGTGCTCATGCCCATGATCATCGTGGCCTGTTGCGCGCAGAAGATTGAAGGGAATCGATTCCGACGCAGTACGAAGCCGAACTGGCAGGGAGTTCAGCATGTTGATTCTTACCAGGCGCGTGGGTGAGACCGTCATGATCGGCAACGACGTGACCGTCACCGTGCTCGGCGTCAAAGGCAACCAGGTTCGCGTCGGCGTCAACGCGCCGCGCGACGTGGCTGTACACCGCGAAGAGATTTTCGAGCGCATCAAGCGCGAAGAGCAGGGCGGGAATGGCGCGGCGACGGCGCGCCCGGTTCCTGCACGCGCGAACGGCAACGGCCATGCCACCGATGGCATGGACGTCGAACCGTACCCCTGACCCGCAAGTCCCTGAATCTGGGCAACAGGCGATTTCCAGCCCCAAGCTTTACGGGGCGGCTCCGGACGTCTATCCTTCGCGGCTCTCCTAAAAACGGAGAGATGGCCGAGTGGTCGAAGGCGCGCCCCTGCTAAGGGCGTAAGGGTCAAAAGCCCTTCGAGGGTTCGAATCCCTCTCTCTCCGCCAGGACGTTCATAAAGCGCCCGTAGCTCAGTTGGATAGAGCGTCTGGCTACGAACCAGAAGGTCGGGAGTTCGAATCTCTCCGGGCGCGCCACTTCAGGGTACGAGACCGCCGCAGGCGACTCGTTGTTTTTGCGGCGGTTTTTCCTGAACTCCTCCCCGCTGATGTCGCTATTCCCGTGATCGGGGAAGCGGGGGGGAAG
>JBAVJR010000554.1:0-1855 GCA_049687855.1 Steroidobacteraceae bacterium
GAGTTGCCGTGTTCAGCCAGGGGCGCATCGAGCAGCTCGATACGCCGCGCGAACTCTACAACCGGCCGCAGACCGCTTTCGTCGCGAGCTTCGTCGGCAGTGCGAATGTCGTTGGACGGGAGGCCGCGCGGTTCCTGACCGGCAGCAGCCGGGCTTTTGCGATCCGGCCCGAACTGATCGACCTGCTCACGCCGGACGAGACGGCAGCAGACGGCTGCGTGCAGTGCGCCGGTGAAGTCGTGGATGTCCTCTATCACGGCGCGAGCAGCCGGCTGCGCGTAAGGGTCGACGAGCACACGACCCTGGCCGTGGCGCGCGCCGAGACCACTGGCGGTACTGTCGAGGGCCTGGCGGCGGGCGCACGCGTGCGTCTTGCCTGGCGGCCCGAACACGCCGTGCCGCTGCAGGACTGACCATGGCCAGCCGCGCGGAGTTCTCGCTGCGGGGACGCCAGGCGTTCTACTTCGCGTTGCTGCTCGCCCCGCCGCTGCTCTGGCTCGGCATCGTCTATCTCGGCTCGCTCTTCACACTGCTGCTGCAGAGCTTCTATGCGATCGACGAGTTCACGGCCCGCATCGTGCCGGCATTCACGCTCGCGACGTACCGGCAACTGCTCACCCAGCCCGCGCACATCGACATCATCGTGCGCACGCTGCTGATGGCGGTCGCCGTGACCTTGGCGGCGGCGGTCATCGCGTTTCCGGTGGCGCTGTACATGGCGCGCTACGCCGGTCCGCGCATGAAGGCGCTGTTCTACGTCGGTGTGATGCTGCCGATGTGGACCAGCTACCTGGTCAAGGTCTACGCGTGGCGGCTGATCCTCGCCAAGCAGGGCATCGCAAGCTGGGGCTTCGAGCAACTCGGACTCATGGGTGCGCTGGACAGTGCGCTGGAGGTACCGGTCGTCGGCGGGCCGTCGCTGGCCTCGTCGTACATCGGCATGTTCGTCGTGTTCGTCTACATGTGGTTGCCGTTCATGATCCTGCCGCTGGCTGCCGCGCTCGAACGCGTGCCGGCTTCGCTGCTGCAGGCCTCGGCCGATCTCGGCGCCAGGCCGGGCCAGACGTTCCGCAACGTCGTGCTGCCGCTCGCACTGCCCGGACTCGCCGCGGGCTCGATCTTCACGTTTTCGCTCACGCTCGGCGACTACATCATTCCGAGCGTGGTCGGCGCGCCCGGTTACTTCATCGGCATGATGGTTTACCAGCAGCAGGGCACCGCCGGCAACCTGCCTCTCGCGGCTGCGTTCGCGGTGGTGCCGATCGTGCTGATCGGCCTGTACCTGGCGCTCGCCCGGCGGCTGGGGGCATTCGATGCGCTCTGAGCAGCCACGCCGCCCGTCGTGGGAACGCCCTTCGCTGTTGACCAGGGTCATGGCGGCAGCCGGCCTCGTGTTCCTGCACGCGCCCGTCTGGGTGATCACGCTGTATGCGTTCACGACGGAAGACCGCACTTACCAGTTCCCGCCACCCGGGTTGACGCTGCACTGGTTCGACGTGGCCTTCGCCCGCAACGACATCTGGGAGTCGATGCGGCTCTCGCTGCTCGTCGCCTCCGCGGCCACGCTCTTCGCCATCGTTCTCGGCACGCTGGCCGCATTCGCCCTCGCCCGGCGCACGTTCAGCGGCAAGGAGTCGATCACGCTGCTGTTCGTGCTGCCCATCGCGCTGCCGGGGATCCTCACCGGCCTGGCACTGCTCGCGGGCATCCGTACGATCGGACTCGAGCCCGGCTTCTGGACCATCGTCGCGGGCCACGCCACGTTCTGCCTCGTCATCGTCTACAACAACGTCGTCGCGCGCCTGCGCCGCATCCCGCCGAGCTGGGTCGAGGCCTCGATGGACCTCGGCGCGCG
>JBAVJR010000555.1:0-8253 GCA_049687855.1 Steroidobacteraceae bacterium
AACGATGGTGGCGCCCGCGAGATACAGCAGGCCGCCAAGCGCGGGGCCCACGATCGTCGAGACCTGCCACAGCGAGGAATTGAAGGCGACCGCGGCGCCGAAATGCTCACGCTCGACGAGGTTCGGCAGCAGGGCCTGGCTCGCCGGCATCGCGAAGGCGCGGGCGACGCCGAACAGCGTCATGATCCCGAACACGGGCCACGCGCTGTGCAGGCCGCGCCATGAGAACGCGAGCAACAGCAGCGCGCAGAGCAGCAGCAGCACGTAGCAACCGGTGATGATGCGGCGGCGATCGCGGGTGTCCGCGAAGTGCCCCGCCGGCAGGATCAGCAGCACGAACGGCAGGAACTGGGACAGCCCTATCAGGCCGAGATCGAGCGGGCTGCGCGTGACCTCGTACACCTGCCAGCCGACGGCCACCGTCTGCATCTGCACGGCCAGCGAGCCCAGGAAACGCGCGAGGATGTAGCGCGAGAAGTCCGCGTTGCGCAGCAGCGCACGACTCTCGTGCTTCATGCGCGGCCGGACCTGCGATGGCGTGAAGACTGGATGCTCATCGGTGCGCGGCAGGATAGCCGATGCGCGCGCGGGGCGTGGACAGCCTGTAGCATCGGGGCACGACTTCACGCGACAATCGGACTGCCGTCCTCCCGTGTCTGCGTCGCAGACAGCGACGTGCGCGTCCGCCCCCGGAGTAGTCTTCCATGCACCGACCTGCCCGCTTCGTCCGCGCCTGCTTCGCACTGATGCTGGTGGCGCTCTGCGTCGCGCCGCAGCCTGCCGCACTCGCCGCCGGAACCAGTGCCGACGCGCGCTTCGATGCGCTCAGCAAGCGCTACATCGACGAATTCGGTCGCTATTCGCCGGTGTCGGCCACGCAGCTCGGCGATCACCGGTTCGACGGTGAACTCGACGACCTGAGTGCGGCGGGCCGCGCTCGCGCCCTCGCGTGGACACGAGGTGTCCTCGGTGATCTGCAGGGCATCGATCGCTCCAGGCTGTCGCGCGCCAACCAGGTCGACGCCGCGATGCTCGAGAACCAGCTGCGCTACTCGGCCTGGTCCGAGGAAAGGTACCGCGACTGGTCGTGGGATCCGCTGGTCTACACGCAGCTCGCCGGACAATCGCTGTACGGCCTGCTCGCGCGCGAGTTCGCGCCGCTGCCGCAGCGCCTCTCCGCGGTGACGAGCCGGCTCGAGAAACTGCCCGGCCTGCTCGAGCAGATGCGCGCCAACGTCGTGCCGGCGCGCGTCCCGGCGATCCACGCGGAGACTGCGGTCAAGCAGAACCCGGGCGTGCTCAGCCTGGTCGACGAATTCGTCGTGCCGAATCTCGCGCAGCTGCCGGCCGGTGATCGCGCGCGGCTCGAAAGCGCGATTGCGGCTGCGCGCGCCGCGGTGAAGTCGCACCAGCAATGGCTCGAGCAGACGCTCGTGCCGCAGGCGAAGGGCGACTTCCGCATCGGCCGCGAGCTGTATGACGAGAAACTCGGCTTCGCCCTGATGTCGCCGCTCAACCGCGCCGAGATCCGGCGTCGTGCCGAAGCCGAGGCCGTCGCCACGCGGGCGAAGATGTACGACGTGTCGCGCAGGGTGCTCGCAGGGCGCGCCGACGCGCCGCCGACTCCCGCCACTCCGACGCCGGCCGAGCAGCAGGCCGCGATCAAGGCGGCGCTCGACCTGGCGAGTGCCGAACGTGCGCCGCGCGATGGTGTGGTCGAGTTCGCGAAGCAGACGTTGCGCGAGACGACGGAGTTCGTGCGCGCGAGGAATTTCGTGACCGTGCCGGACGAACCGCTCGACGTGATCCTGATGCCCGAGTTCCAGCGTGGCGTAGCGGTCGCGTACTGCGACTCGCCGGGGCCGCTCGACAAGGGCCAGCGCACGTTCTATGCCGTGTCGCCGATCCCGGCGGAATGGACGGACGCGCAGGTCGATTCGTTCCTGCGCGAATACAACACGCGCTCGATCGCAAACCTGACCATCCACGAAGCGATGCCGGGACATTACCTGCAGATCGCGCACTCGAACCGCTATCCGTCGGTCCTGCGCGCGATGCTGGGTTCGGGCCCGTTCGTCGAGGGCTGGGCGGTCTACGCCGAGCGCGTGATGCAGGAGCAGGGATTTCGCGGCGGCGACCCGCTGATGCAGCTGGTGCGGCTCAAGTGGTACCTGCGCTCGATCACGAACGCAATCATGGATTCGGCGATGCACGTCGACGGCATGACGCAGGACGAAGCCATGAAGCTCATGGTCGACACCGGCTTCCAGGAAGAGCGTGAAGCCGCCGGCAAGTGGGTCCGTGCACAACTCACTTCCGCACAGCTGTCGACGTACTTCGTCGGCTACCAGGAGCACTCGGACATGCGCGCCGACGCCGCGCGGCGCGCGGGCGAGAAGTTCGACATCAGGGCATACCACGACCAGGTCCTGTCGTACGGCTCGCCGCCGGTGCGGCTGGTGCGCGCGCTGGTGTTCGACGAGGCGATTCGCTGAGGCCCGTCTACCCTGGCGGGAGTGGCCTCAAGCCTTCTCGTCGCGGCGCCTGTCAGGGCGGGATGACGTCGACGCTGAACAGCGCATGCAGCAGGTTGTCCCGGAAGCTCGCGTTGCCCGTGAGCTGCTGGTGCTTTTCGCACAGGAACACGGTGTGCGCAACGCGCAGCGATTCCTCGGGCCCTCGCGGCACCGACACGTCCAGCGTCAGCCGCCCGAGCAGCGAAGAGCGCGTGACGACGGTATCACCCGGTTCGTACATCAGCCTTTCGTAGTCGACGCCTGGCACCGGCGCTGCAATGTCCGCGGCTCTCTCACGAGCATGCATGCGACCTCCCCCGCTTTCCAATACGAGCCGGGCGAGCGTCGGTTCGCAGTCGCCGCCGAAGACCCACGTGGGCACATCGCGCGGATCGGGGTATGTGCAGAACGAATCGGCGAATCGTCGTCCCGTGCGCAGGTTGCGCGCCAGGTACTCGCGCAGCATGTCGAGATACCGTCTTCCTGCCGCGCCCCCACCGTGCGTCTCGACCGTGCGCTCGGCGATGTGAGGGTCGTACAGCGACCACCGGAAACGGCGCCACGTGGCTATGTCGTACAAGTCCGCGTCGATGCGTTGCCCGCTCGGATCAATGAGCCAGGGCACGACAGGGTGCGGCAGCATCTGCGGGACGCCAGGCGCCGTAGCGATGACCTCAGGCGGAATCCGGCGCAGTCCGACCTCTTCGCCACGCAGCAACGACAGCACGGGTTGCACCGTGCCGAGATTCGGCGCGCCAATGAGCAACAGGCGCCGAATCGCTGTGGCGCCCTCGTAAGTCGGTTCGATGGGCCCTGCCTGCGGCAGGTCCCGCGTACCGTGTCGCACGAAGTACCTGGCGATCAGGCCGCCATTGGAGTGCGCGACGATGTCCACCTTGAGGTTCGGGTCGCCGTGATCGAGCCGTACCTGCTCGATCAGCTGCGCCAGTCCGCGGGCTGCGCGCACGCTGTCGAGACGGAAGTCATACAGATAGACGTACAGGCTGCAGGGACTGCCATCGCGCGACGGCCGGTCCTGGCGACAACGTTCGTACCCGCCTACTCGCTGCAACGTGTCGAGGACCTGACCGTAGAAGTCGCGACCCAGTCCCTCACGGAACACCGCGTGGGCTTCGGCCGTGTCCGCATTGGGCGCGAGCGTCGACGTGTCGATCGGCAGCTCCAGTTCGCGGTAGTTGCCGAACAGCAGCCTGACATCGGAAACGGGCCAGATTTCACGGCCCGTGCTCTTCTCGCGCAGGCTGGAACCGAAGGCGCCCGGAATCAGGATCAACGGCGGCTGGTCGGCGGGGCGGGAAACGCTCCCGTACATTGCCGCGAGCCGCGGGCGGCCGACCGCCGCGCATCCAGCCAGGGCAAGGCCGGAAGCGATGACACTGCGTCGCGTCCAGCGGCGCATCGAAGTCTCCTTTGTCGTCGCGCCCAGTATCCGCGTCACCTGCGGCAGTCGCATCACGGGAAGTGTCACGCGACTGCGGCGAATGCGCAGCCGCAGCGCAGCGCAGCAGCCCCTGGCGGCAGCGATTCACGGCCCCGTGGCGGGTTCCCACTTGTACTGGAGGGAAGGCTGCAGCCGCAGCAACTCGCGGTCGTGCACGCGTTCCAGCAGGAACTGCGCCGCAATGGCGCCGCAGCCAGCGAGGAACATGTCCCATTGCGTGTCCCACACGTCGCCCTGCGTGCCGAGGAACGCGCCTGCCGCATCGCCGCCGGCGATCGCAGCCCACCATTCCGTGAACTCGTAGCACGCGCTGACGCCCAGGATGCTGAGCGTGACCAGCGCAAACAGCCACTTTCCCGGACGCAGCGGCGACGTGCGCAACAGCAACTCGCGCGCGACGATTGCCGGGCCGAATCCCTGCATCAGGTGGCCGATGCGGTCGTAATGATTGCGAGTGAAGCCGAACACGTCCTGCATCCAGTTGCCGAACGGCGTCAGCGCGTACGTGTAGTGGCCGCCGTACATCAGGATCAGCGCGTGCACGGCGATCAGCATGTAAGCGAGCGGCGTCAGCGGAAAACTGCGTGCCGTCCACACCAGCAGCGGCGCGGCGACCAGCACCGGCACGACCTCGAGGAACCACGTCAACCGGTCGTACGGTCCGATGCCGGACCACGCGAGCCCGAGCAGCACGATGCCGAGCAGGACGAGCGGCAGGCGCAGGCTGGAATTCTTGTCGTTCATGACGCCGATTATAGGACGCTACCGGTCGAGGAACTCCTCGATGAGGCGGGCGACCGCGGCAGGCTGGTCGTGATGCACCATGTGGCCCGCGCCAGCGACGATCCGTGGCTCCAGTTGCGGCACCAGGCGCCGCACTTGCTCCGGTGCGCCGGCACCCTGCAGCCGCTCGATGAAATCCGACTCCGCCCCAGCGACGTACAGCAGCGGCGCCCGTATCTCGGCCCAGCAGGCTTCGACCTCCGCGCGCCGGTACAGCATGGGATTGACGCGCTTGTGCGCCGGGTCGAAGCAGGGACGGACGCGGCCGTCAGGCAACACCTCGCTCCACGCACGCGCGACGAAATCGCCGCGCTCGGCCGACAGGCGCGGATTGCGTTTACGCAGCACGCCGGCAAATACGTCGAGGCTCGGGAACACTGCGGCTGGCTCCGGGTCACGCCATTGGTCGAGCCAGTCGCGGTAGCGGCCGGGGGCGAGTTCCGGCGGCGCGCCAGGCAGGCCGAAGCCTTCGAGCGTCACCAGCCGCTGCACCCGCCCGGGCCTCAGTCCCGCGTAGATCATCGCAACGTTGCCACCCATGCTGTGGCCGACGAGATCGACCGGCGTGCCGGGCGCCAGCCAGTCGAGCATCGCGTCGAGGTCCGCGAAGTAGTCGGGAAACCAGTAGCCCTGGGGGTTCCAGCCGGAGCGGCCGAAGCCACGCCAGTCCGGCGCGATCAGGGTCCGTGCCGGCGCGATTTCGTCGGCGACGAACTGGAACGTCGCGCCGCAATCCATGAAACCGTGCAGCAGCACGATCGGTGGTGCATCGGCCCGGGTTCCTGCCCAACGGGTGAAGTGATGCCGCAGGCCGCGGATGTCACGATGCAGGGATTCGGGCAGGCGGCGAGGCAGGTAGTGGGCGCTCATGGGCGTTCATACTGCATCAGTCATGCGCCAGGCAGCAGGCGGCATTGAGCACGGGCCCGTGTTCGCACCAGAATGCCGACTTCGGCCCGGTAGATGCGGGCAACCGCCGCCACCCGGACCATGCCCAAACTGCTCGTCTTCCAGCACGTCGCCTCCGAACCGCTCGGCCACCTCGACCCGCTGCTGCGCGAATCCGGTTGCCGCATCCGCTACGTGAATTTCGGCCGGGAACCGGACGCGCAGCCGGACATCAGGCGCTACGACGGCCTCGTCGTGCTCGGTGGCCCGATGAACGTCGACCAGGTGGAGCAGTTCCCCCACCTCGAGACCGAAATCGAGCTCATCCGCGAGGCGGTGAATGCGCAGAAGCCAGTGCTCGGCATCTGCCTCGGTGGCCAGCTGCTGGCGGCGGCAATGGGAGGACGGGTGCAGCCGAATGCCGTTCCCGAAATCGGCTGGTACCGCCTGCATACGCGTCCGCAGGCCCATGGCGACAGGCTGTTCCGTCATTTCGAGCGGACACCGCGCTACGTCTTCCAGTGGCACGCGTACGCGTTCGAGCCGCCGCCGGAAGCCGTGCCGCTGGCGTGGACCCGCAGCTGCCGGCAACAGGCCTATCGACTGGGCGACCACGCCTGGGGGCTGCAGTTTCACCTCGAAGCAGATGCCGCCCTGATCGACCGCTGGCTGCATCTGCCGAGCGGACGCAGCGAGATCGAGCGCCACTGGAGTCCCGCGCGCATCGCGCGGATACAGGCGGCCACGCACCGGCATCTCCCGGTCGCCCGGCCGCTCAGCGAGCGGGTGTTCGGGGAATTCATCCAGCTGTTCTCGCCCCGCCGCTACGCGCACCTGCCCTCGCGCTGACCACGGGACCGGCGTCAGTCGCCGAGGAACATGCGGTAGGCGGGGTTCTCGGTCTCTTCGGTGTAGACGTAACCGAGTTCGCCGAGGTACCCGGCGAACCGCTCCGCATCTGCCGGCGGAACCTGCACGCCCGCAAGCACGCGCCCGTAATCGGAGCCGTGGTTGCGGTAGTGGAACAGGCTGATGTTCCAGTGCGCGCCCACCGCCTCGAGGAAGCGCAGCAGCGCGCCCGGGCGTTCCGGGAATTCGAAACGGAACAGGCGCTCGTGCTGCAGTCCGTGCGCGTGGCCGCCCACCATGTAGCGCACGTGCAGCTTGGCCATCTCGTCGTCGCTCATGTCGATGACGCGGTAACCCGCGTCGGCCACCAGCGCCAGCAGCGCTTCCTTCTCGCGCCGGCCTTCGGCCAGCGAAATCCCGGCGAAGATGCGGGCGGAACTCGAGTCGTCGTAGCGGTAATTGAACTCGGTGACGCTGCGGCGGCCAAGCAGGCGGCAGAAGCGCAGGAAGCTGCCGGGCTGCTCGGGAATCTCCACCGCCAGCAAGGCTTCGCGCTGCGCGCCGATATCGGCCCGCTCCGCGATGTGACGCAGGCGGTCGAAGTTGACGTTGGCGCCGCAGTTGAGCGAGACCAGCGTCCGGCCCGTGCATTGCTCGCGCGCGACGTAGCGTTTTATGCCGGCCACAGCCAGCGCGCCCGCGGGTTCGGCGATCGTGCGGTTGTCTTCGAAGATGTCCTGGATCGCGGCGCAGATTTCGTCCGTCGTAACCAGCAGCACCTCGTCGACGTACTTGCGCGCGAGACGGAACGTCTCCTCGCCGACGCGACGCACGGCCACGCCATCGGCGAAGATGCCGACGCGGTCGAGCGTGACGCGCTCACCGGCACGCAGCGAGTCGTGCATGCTCGCCGCGTCTTCCGGCTCGACGCCGACGATGCGCACCTGCGGATAGAGCGACTTCACGTACGTCGCAATGCCGGCGATCAGGCCGCCGCCACCGATCGGCACGAAGATCGCGTCCGGCGGCGAAGAGCACTGCCGCAGGATTTCCATGCCGATCGTGCCCTGACCGGCGATCACGTCGGGGTCATCGAAAGGATGGACGAAGGTGAGCCCGCGCTCGCGCGCCACACCCATGGCGTGCTCGAATGCGTGATCGAAATCGTCGCCCTCGAGCACGACTTCACCGCCCAGATCGAGCACTGCCTGCACCTTGATTTGCGGCGTCGTCCGCGGCATCACGATGACGGCGACGATGCCGCGCCGACGGGCAGCGAGCGCGACACCCTGCGCGTGGTTGCCGGCCGACGCACAGACCACGCCGCGCGCCGCCGTGGCGTCGTCGAGCGCGGAGATCTTGTTGTAGGCGCCGCGGAGCTTGAACGAAAAGACCGGCTGCAGGTCTTCACGCTTGAACAGCACGTCGTTGCCGAGCCGCCGGCTCAACCGGCGGGCCGGCTCGAGCGGGGATTCGATGGCGACGTCGTAGACGCGCGCCTTCAGGATGCGTTCGATGTAACTTTCTTGCATGGCGATGGCTTGCGGGATCACCGCGTACGTTACCATCCTTCGACCCTGGAACCCCCCTTCGCCACGAGCGGCCAACGACTCTTGCGCATCGAACTGATCATGACCGCGCTCGCGGGATTCGCGGGTGGCCTGGCCGGCACGCTCTGGGGCGGCCTGGTCTCGGCAGCGCTGCTCGCGCGCAGGCCCGAACTGCGGGCAGCGGGCTGGCGGCCCGATTCAGGCT
>JBAVJR010000556.1:0-4535 GCA_049687855.1 Steroidobacteraceae bacterium
TCAAGGATGCGTACCCGTTTTCGTACGACCTGGCGGAACTCGGCAGGTATTACGTCGCCTACGATCGCCTGATGCGGCACTGGGACGCCGTGATGCCCGGCGTCGTGCTCACGGTGCATTACGAGGACGTCGTCGCCGACGTGCGCGGGCAGGCACAGCGACTGCTGCGGCATTGCGCGCTCGGCTGGGACGAGCAATGCGTGCGTTTCCATGAGAATGCGTGCGCTTCGACGACGGCGAGCGCGCTGCAGGTGCGGCAGCCCCTGTATGACACGTCGATCGGACGCTGGCGGCGCTACGCGGAGCAGCTGGAGCCGCTGCGGCAGTTGCTCGAAGCCGAAGGCATCGCGTGCGATCGCTGAAGGCCACGGGCGCTTCTGCGCGGCAGGCTCTGTTCGCGCTGGGCATGCTGGCGTCGATGGCCGTGCAGGCGCAGCCGATCAGCAACGGTCGCACGGAACTGCAGGTTGCGGAACTGCTGGCCGGTCCGCTGCCATCCAATCCCTGGCGCATGGATGCATTTTCACCAGCGGTCGACGTCGCGTCGAAGGCGGCCGGGGTCAGGTTCTTCGGTCGGCTGGTCCTGCGCGTTGGTTCCCAGCCAGCCGGGTTTCGCGTCCTGCATGACAGGTACGGCACGGCGGATGCACCTTCGGCTCCGGTGCGCCGGCTGCCGTCCCCGGGGCAGGTCGATCTCGTGCAGGACGACAACGCACTGATTCCGCTGACACGGGTCCCGATCGCCGGATCACACCCGTACTGGGAATTCGCCTTCGGCGTGGGCCGAACCTGGCAGGAGCCAGGAGACGGCGAATGGACGCGCGCGGCGCTGCCGTTCAGCCTGCTGGAGGTCGACGAGAACTGCCTGCACCACGGCGTGCTGACGTTCGTGTTCGCGCCGGCGGGACGTATCGCGCGCGCGGCGTATCAAGTCAGCAGTGAGACGTGCGCCTACTTCAAGGCCGATCTCTGGGGGTTCCTGCAGGCTGAGTTGCTGGATGTCACGATGCCGGATGCCGGCGGTGTGGTCGAGGAGCGCCGGAGGGAACTTGGCAGTCGTCTGCCGCGACGTCCGCTTGCACAACTGGCCGTCGATCACCCGGGATCCGATCCCGCGGAGTTCGGCCATCCTGCGGAGGTGACGCCGTCGCAGATGTCGACGTGGGGCGTGATCGCCGACGGCTTCCACTACAGCGGCGGGTGTCCCACGCGTGCGGGCGAGTATCCGTTCTGCGAAGAACTGGTGCTGCCGTCGTATTCGGTTGCAAAGTCGGTGTTCGGCAGCCTCGGGCTGATGCGGCTCGAGCGGCGCTTTCCCGGCGCGCGCACTCAACAGGTCGTGGATTACGTTCCGGAGTGCGCGGCAACAGGCGGCTGGAGCGCCGTCACGTTCGAAAACCTGCTCGACATGTCGAGCGGTCACTGGACCTCGGCCGCGGCGTACGCGGACGAGAGTTCGGTGGCTACGTCGAAGAACTTCTTCGACGAACCGCGGCACGCTGGAAAAATCGCCTTTGCCTGTGGCCATTCCCCCCGGCGCGGGACGGCGGGCCGGAGCTTCGTCTATCGCACGAGCGACACGTACGTGCTTGGCGTCGCGCTTGCGGCTTTCGTGCGACAGAGAATCGGGCGGCAGGCGGATCTGCTCGACGACGTCGTCTGGCCAGAGGTCTGGCGTGTCGCAGGGCTCAGCCCCGTGGCAGACTTCACGCGGCGCACGCGCGACGATGCACGACAGCCCTTCGTCGGCTTCGGCCTGACCCTGTTGCCGGACGACGTCGCCAAGCTCGGGCGGTGGCTCAATCCCCTCAGCGCCTCGGCGCGGGATCTGCTCGACGAGCGCATGTTGCGATCCGCACTGCAGCTCGATGCGACCGATCGCGGTCTGGCGACGACTGCGGACGGCGCATTGCTGTACAACGACGGCTTCTGGGCCGTGCGCATCGATGACCTGCCGGGGTGCGACGCTCCGGTGTTCGTGCCGTACATGTCGGGCTTCGGCGGCGTCAGCATCGTGTTGCTGCCGAACGGCGTCACGTACTACTACTTCAGCGACGGCGACGAGTTCCGTTTTCGCCGTGCCGTCTTCGCCGCAGCCCAGCTTCATCCGTACTGCCGTAATGCGACGGCCCCACCGGCAGTCGTTGCCAGGGAACCTGCTTCATGAACACTTCGACGCCGGATGCGAGCGCGCGGGTCGCCCGCACGATCTTCGGCCCGCGCAAGGCAGCACCCGATGGCGAGGTCGCACGAGTCCTGCTCGCCTTCCTCGCCACCGCCGGCATCTTCTACGTCAACATCATGCCCGCGCTGGTCGACGGGCTCGTGCAGGGGGCGGGTTTCAGCAACCGCCAGGCGGGCATGGTCGGTTCCAGCAATGTCTACGGCGCGGCGATCGGTGCATTGATCGCCGTCTTCATCGTCAAGAAGATTCAGTGGCGTACCTGGGCGTACGCATTGCTCACGGCTTTGATCACGCTGGACCTGTTGTCCATGCTGGTCCATCGATTCGAACCCCTGCTGGTAATGCGATTTCTGCACGGGACGATGGGCGGCATGCTCGTGGGCATCGGCTTCGCGGTCATGTCGCGCACCGCGCAGGCGGACCGTACGTTCGGCTACCTGCTCGTGGTGCAGTTCGGACTCGGGGGTCTCGGGCTCGCCGTGCTTCCGCCGCTGGTCCCGACGTACGGCACCAGCGTGCTGTTCATCGCGTTGATACTGTTCAACCTGGTCACACTCGCGATGGTGCCGTTCCTCACCGACTACCCGGCCAGTGCTGTGCGCCGCCCCAGGGTCGGTGCGGGCCATGGCGTCAGGCGCGGACCGCTGTTGCTGAGCCTGCTTGCGACGTTCTTCTTCCAGGCCGGCAACATGGCGGTGTTCGCCTACGTCATCGGACTCGGCAAGGCGGATGGCCTCGAGATGGATTTCATCAGCCCGGTGCTCGCGGCGGCATCGTGGATCGGCATCGCCGGCTCCGGGCTCGTCATCCTGCTGTCGACGCGGTTCGGGCGCGCGTGGCCACTGGCTGGCTCGATCCTGTTGACGGCCCTGGCGACCTGGGCGCTGCACGGCAGCGAGACTGCCTGGATCTACGCACTGGCAAACGGGCTGATCGGCGTGACCTGGTCGTTCGGTATCCCGTACCTCCTCGGCATGTGCGCGCAATTTGACCAGACCGGCCAGTCGGCGGCGCTCGGCGGCTTTGCGTCGAAGATGGGCATGGCCTCGGGTCCGCTGGTCGCTGCCTGGGTCGTCGGCGCCGACGACTTCAGCCGGGTCATCAACGTAGGTGCCGTTGCCCTCGTGCTGAGCCTGATCGCCGCAATGATCCCCGCGGTCGTGCTGGATCGCGCACCGATCGATTGAATCTCAGTACGTCGCGTTCTCGTCCCAGATCCTGTTCCACAACCAGGGGAGTGCGGTGAGCGGCGGGCGCTCGCTCGGGACCTGCAGGTTCGGCACGGCACTGATGCCCTTCGTGCCGTGTTCGGCGACGACGAACGAGAACACGAACCACGGCGTCTGGCCCATGCGCAGGTCGGTCATGACGACGGGTTGAGCCGCGTCGTCGTTGCCGACGGCTGCGGCCTGCGCCGTCGTTACCGCTCCAAGCAACTGGCTGACCGTGCCCGGCGCGCCGGCGGCGACGCGAACATCACCGGTCGCCACGTGCACCGAGTAAAAACCTTTGGAAAACCAGGCCAGCCGCCGTACCGTCCAGTCGTCGCGCAGTGGATCGAGCAGCCTCGGGTCACTCGCGTGCCGTGCCAGCGGGATGCGCGTGCCTTGGTCGAAGAGCGACCGAAAACCCTCGTGATAGCCATCCTCATCCATCACGACGACTCGCCATAGCAGGCTGTTGAGTGGGGCAGGGGTGACCAGCACCCCCATGCTTTCGAGTGGCGTCGCCGCGATCGAGCGCCGCACTTCGCCTTCGATGTGCGCCTGCGCCGCGACCGTCCAGCCCAGGTAGAGCGTGCTTGCGACGAGTCCCGCGCGATTCCATGCCATTCCGCGACCAGGGGCGTGCTGGCGCCACCGCAGCCACGCGAGCAGGCCGACGATCATGGGCACCGTGACCAGCGGATCGATGATGAAGACGCTGCCGACCCCGACCGGGTAATCCGAAAACGGCAGCAGCAGCTGCGTGCCATACACCGTGAAAGCATCGAGCAGCGGGTGCGTGATCAGCGCCAGCCAGACGAGCAGCAACCACTCGCGATACGACGCGTCGACCCCGCGATTGACCCGTGCTGCCAGCCACGCGATGGCGGGTGCTGCCAGGGTGAGCCAGAAGAGCGCGTGGGTCTCGGCACGGTGAAAGGTGAAGTCCCGGACCGGGTCCCCGTGGGCGAAGAACACGTCCAGGTCCGGCAGGGTGTTACAGACCGCCCCGACCGCGGCAGCGCGCAGCCCGGCCTTGCGGCCGAGGACGGCGGTGCCGACGGCGGCGCCGAGGACGATGTGGGTGAGGGAATCCAAGAGAGGGGTTAGGGGTTAGGGGCTAGGGGTTAGGGGTTAGGGGTTAG
>JBAVJR010000557.1:0-2185 GCA_049687855.1 Steroidobacteraceae bacterium
GGCCGCCGCCGGCGGGGGGCCAGGCGGTGCGACATAGAACGGAATGTTAGCGTGCCCGGCGCCGCCGGACCCGTCGTGCACGTAGACGAACAATCGATAGGCACCGGGCCGGCGTGGCGCAACGAAACTCGGATTGGCGCCGTCGGCACCGTTCATGCGCACACGCACGGTGGGCGGTACCGGCTCTTCGTCCCCACCGTCCTGCCTGGCGGCGATTTCGCGCACCAACTGCCAGGAATAGCTCAGCTTGCCGCCCTCGGGATCGGTCGCCACCACACTTGCTGCGACCCGCTGCCCCGGAGCGACAACCACGCTGTCGGTCGCTCGCCTGGAATCGAGCCTGAGGGCTTCGACGCGCGGTGCACGGTTGGCGGGCCACGCGCCGGTCCATGCGAACTGCATGAAGTCGAGCGCCTCGGTCGTCGAGCCGTCCGCAAGGAACAGCCCGTACCAGGTGGGCGTGCGCTCCTGCTTCTGGCCCCAGAGGAAGACATAGTCGCCGAGCAGCCGCTCGTCACCGGAGGCGATGACCGTCTCGTAGGCCTTGCGATACTGGGCCGCCTTTTCGCTGCTGGTG
The DNA here is from genome assembly GCA_049687855.1 of Steroidobacteraceae bacterium. Lineage (GTDB taxonomy): Bacteria > Pseudomonadota > Gammaproteobacteria > Steroidobacterales > Steroidobacteraceae > RPQJ01. The sequence continues at coordinate 578 of JBAVJR010000557.1, forward strand.
TGCTCGATGGGTGAGCCCCAGGTCGTCTTGTCGACTTCCCAGTGTCCCTTCGCGCCCCACTCCGTCACCATGTAAGGCCTGCGGAAATTAGTCTCCGCCAGGTAGCGGGGCAGGTTCACGATGTTCCCGTACATCTGGATGCTCACGAAGTCGAGATCCGGTGCACGCGTATCGATCAGCGTCGCCAGCTTGGCGTCGAATCCAGCCAGCGCCGTGGTCGTCGGGTGATGCGGGTCCAGCTGGTGGATCATCTTCGAGATGTCGTTGATCGCGTCGAAGACCTTCGGGTTCCTGAAATCCAGGTTTGGCTCGTTGCCGATGATCCACGCCAGCAGCGCCGGGTGATCCTTGTACTTCAGCACCTCGTCGCGCACGAACTCCAGTTGCTTCGCGACGGCCTGCTCGTCGTCGTAATCGAACTCGAGGCGTTCCCGGCCGATCTCGATGCCCATCGCGACGGTCAGGCCGTGACGCGCCGCTTCGTCCAGGACCTGGCGGCCGCTCTTCGATCTGTTCCCGGTGCTCCACGTGCGAAAGGAATTGCCGCCGTGGGCGGCCAATGCCGCGATCCTGTCGAGTTCGATGCCTGCGCCCTTGATCGCGTAGGGCCTGCCATCACGGAGCAACACGAACCCGGTGCCGTCGCGCGCGACGCGTACTGGTACGGCGCCAGTCGCTGCAGGCTCACGCGCAAACGCGCTGCCGGCGCACAGTGCCAACAGCAGCAACGACAGGCAACCGACGCGATACTCGTTCACACGGGGCGCTCCGCTACTTCACGGCGAGTTCGGCCTCCAGGACTTCCAGGCTCTTGCCCTTCGTCTCTGGCAGCAGCTTCATCACGAGCGGCAGTCCCACCAGGGCGAACGCCGCATAGACCAGGAAGGTCTTCGAGTTGCCGAGGTTCTGCAGTTCCCACGGGAAGATCAGCTGCACGCCGAAACTCACTGCGGAGTTGATCAGGCCCACGAACGAGATCGCAATGCCGCGCATACGGTTCGAGAACAGCTCGGAGAAAAGCACCCACATCACGGGCCCCAGCGACATGGCGAAGCTGGCGACGAAGGCCAGGATGCCGATCAGGATCAGCGCGGGATTGATGCTGATCGCTGCGGTCAACAGGTCGGACTCGTGCGCCTTGTACGAGGCGCTGCCCAACGCGTCGACCGCGGCCGCCCGGAACGCGGTGTCGCTCGCGAACGTCTGGCCGACCAGCGGCGCGAGCGCCGCCGCATCGATCTTCTGCGACAGGCCGGCAACGGCATCGTCACGAATGGTATAGCTGGCTGAGCCGAATCCATACGATAGCAGCAGCATGCTCGCGGCAATACCCGCCAGCCCGACGATCAGCAAGGGGCGGCGACCGAGACGATCGATCAGGCTGATCGCCAGCACGGTGAAGGCCAGGTTGATCAGGCCGACGAATATCGCCTGCATGAACGCAGCGTCGGTCCCGACGCCGGACTGCTGGAAGATCATCGGCGCGTAGAAGAACACGGCGTTGATACCCGTGATCTGCTGCAGCACCGCGACGAGAATCCCGAGCGTCAGCACGCGCCGCATGGACGGCCGGAACAGTTCGCCGAGAGACGCTTCTTCTTCGTGCGT
>JBAVJR010000558.1:0-9953 GCA_049687855.1 Steroidobacteraceae bacterium
GCTTGCCGCTGTTCGATCGGACCAGCCGCAAGGTCTCGCTCACCACGGTCGGCGAGTACCTGCTGGCCTACACCCGGCGCGTGCTGGTCGCGATGCGCGATGCCGAGGACGTGGTCGCCCGCTTCCGTGGACTCAAGACCGGCGTGCTCGACGTGGGGATGGTCAGCACCGCCAAGTACTTCGTGCCGCGGATGCTGGCGAACTTCCGGGACGATCACCCCGGCGTCGAGATCCGCCTGCAGGTCTGCAACAAGCGCGACGAGGTCGTGACGCTGATGCAGCAGGGCGCGGTCGAGCTCGCGATCATGGGGCGACCGCCGCAATCGTGGCCCACTCGCGCAGAGCCGTTCGCGATGCACCCGCACGTGCTGGTGACGGCCGTCGATCATCCGTTCACGCAGATGGAACGCGTGCCGGCCCGGGCGCTGCAGGAAGAAGGCTTCATCGTGCGCGAGCCGGGCTCGGGCACGCTCGCGGCGCTGGACGAGTACATGACCGCGCATCACATGAAGGCGCGCGTCGCGATGCAGATGTCGAGCAACGAGGCAATCAAGCAGGCCGTGATGGCTGGCATGGGCATTTCGCTGTTGTCGCTGCACACGCTCGGGCTCGAACTCGATCACGGCTTGATCGCAGTGCCCGAGGTGCAGGGCCTGCCCGTGATGCGGCGCTGGCACGTCGTCAACAACCTGGCGAAGACGCTGTCGCCGGCGGCGGAGGCGTTCCGCTACTTCATCCTGGAGCGCGGCGAGAGTTTCCTCGCCGAGCAGTTCGCGCGGCACGACGTCTCCCACGCGGGCACCCCGTTTACGCAGGAAGCCTGACCGCCGGCGGCGACGCCGATTGCATCGGTCATACCTGAGTGATACCGTCGCGGTATGAAGATTGCCATTTCGGTGCCGGACGAGGTGTTCGAAGCCGGCGAGCACCTCGCGCGGCAACTGGGCATTTCCCGCAGCCAGTTGTACAGCGACGCACTGGCCACCTACCTCAGTGCACGCGGTGCCCAGGAGGTGACGGCGCGACTCAATGCGATTTTTGCTGCCCAGCCGGCAGATCTGGACCCCGCTCTCAATCGCGCGCAGTTGCAGACTCTGGCCGATGAAGCGTGGTGAAATCTGGTGGGCTTCGCTGCCGGCACCGACGGGGTCCGGCCCCGGATTTCGCCGGCCCGTGCTGGTTCTCCAGTCCGACCCTTTCAATCAGAGTCGCATCGCGACCGTTGTCGTGGCCGCCATTACCTCGAACCTCGCGCTCGCTGAAGCACCCGGAAACGTGCGCCTTGGCCGCAACGACTCGGGATTGTCGAAAGCTTCGGTCGTCAACGTGTCGCAGATCGTGACGCTCGATCGCAACGTCCTGACGCAACGAATCCGGGCAGTGCCTGGAACCACGCTGCGTAACGTCGACGAAGGACTGCGCCTCGTGCTCGGCCTTTGACTCATTGGAATCAGCGGGGGCTGAGCAGGGTCAGTTCGGTCCTGCCCAGCAGGCGAAGAAAGCCACGGTCGAAGGTGGCGAGGTGCTCGCCCAGGGTCTGCACGGCCGCCGCGATCCACGCATCCGGCACATCGTTGCCGCTGGCAGAGTGATCGCGCAGCAACCGGCGCAACGCCGGCCACTCGCGCCCGAGTTCGGCAATCTCGACGCCCGGGACCGCCAGCAATGAATCGATGTACTCGACAGCGGCTTGCGGCGGCGCAGGTTCGCGGAAGACCCTGGCATGGGTGGCCAGGCGCAGGAAACCCGCCACGACCATGGGCAGCAAGACGAAGCTCCGCCCTGTCGCGACCCCGGACAAGCCGGTCCGGACGCAGGCCAGCGCAACTTCGTGATGTGGATGATCGGGCCGGAACGCCGCCAGCAGCACGTTGACGTCAGGCGTCATCGTCAGCCGCGTCGGCAAGGGACCGATTGGAGAGGGGGTCTACGCCCTGCACCAGGCCGCCGCGACCTTCGTACACGGCAATCGCCGGCTCTGCCACTTTCCCCGTCCCCTGGCGCCGCGACCTCAACCGCAGGCGCAGCCCGTCTTCGATGAGCGCAGTGAGACTGCGGCCTTCACGGGCCGCGAGCGCCTTGGCACGCACCAGCAACTCGTCATCGAGGTCCAACGTCGTCTTCATGGACACGATTATACAGAAATCTGTACGCCGCCGGTCGAGGCCTCTTTGTGGCGAATTCCTACAGATTGAAGAACTGCAGCTCGCCGAATTCGAACTCCTTGCTGCAGGAACCGGCTCCGGGCTCGCCCAGTCGAGCTGCCATTTCCCTCGCCTGCTGCAGGCATTCCGCGTAGAGACGAACGCGCTCGGCCGTGGGCAGCGCAGTCTGCTCGCAGCCTCTGGACTCCAGCGCGGCTTCGATCGAGAAGCGCTCGTGCTGTTCCTGGAACTCGCGGTGCGTCCACATGCCCGTCGCCGGATCGAACTCGTACAGCGGCAGGAAGCAGTGCCCATGCCGCGCGACGAAATCGACGGCGTCCGTGATGAACCGGGCGTCGGCATCGTCCATCGCGTAATGGAACCCGACGCGGCACCAGCCGGGCTTGATGCCCTGGAACCCCTTGCGCACCCAGTCCCGGTACTGCTCCGATGTCGTCTCGTCGATGCCCAGCAGGCGATGGCCGTAGGGGCCGGCGCACGAACAACCCGCGCGTGACTGGATGCCGAACAGGTCGTTGAGCAGCACCGTCACGAACTTCGGGTGCAGGTAGCGACCGCGCGCATCGCGCAGGTTGAACGACACGATGCCGATGCGTCGCTGCGGATCGGGATTGCCGAGGATCTCGATGCGTTCGTTGGCCGACCACTGCTGCATCGCGCGACTCAGCAGCTCGTGCTCGCGCGCCTCGATGCGCTCGACGCCGACTTTCTGCTTGAGGTCCATCGCGAGCGCGGCCTTCATCGTCTGCAGCACGCCGGGCGTGCCTGCCTTCTCGCGCTCTTCGATGTCCACAATGAAGTCCTGGTCGTGCGGACTGACGTAATCGACGGTGCCGCCGCCCGCGACGCTCGGCGGCAGCTCGGGTGAGTACAGCCGTTCGTTGAAGACGAGCACGCCGCTCGAGCCCGGACCGCCGAGGAACTTGTGCGGCGACAGGAAGATCGCGTCGTACGAGGCGTCGCCGCCTTGTGCGTCAGGCGCGGGATTCATGTCGATCTCGACGTAGGGCGCGCTCGCGGCGTAGTCGAAGCACGCATACGCATCGTGGGCGTGCAGCAGTTTCGCGATCGCCCGCGTGGGCGAACGCATGCCGGTGACGTTGGACGCCGCAGAGAACGAGCCGATGCGCAGGCGACCCTGGTATTCAGGCAGCTGCAGCAGGTGCCGCAGGTGTTCGACGTCCACGCTGCCATCGGCGGCGAGGTTGACCTCGACGACCGTGGCGAGGCCCTGGCGCCACGTGACTTCGTTGCTGTGATGCTCGTAGGGCCCGACGAACACGACCGGCTGCCGCGACTGCTGGAAGCGACGGAACTCCTCGAACTTTGCGTCGCCCATGAAGGCGCGCAGCTGGTCGCCGACCACCTTGCGCGTGGCGGGCGGCAACGCGACGCCGAGGATCTGCTGCAGCTTGTCGATCGCGCCGGTCGCGCCCGTGCCACAGGCCACGATGCGCCCATGCGGCCCCGCATTGACGGCACGCTTGATCGTGCGCTCCGCCTCGTGCAGCAGGCGGCTCATGCTGCGACCGGTCAGGTCGTCTTCCGTGTGCGTATTGGCGTAGATGCGCTGCAGGTGCTGAAGGTAGCGCTCGACGAACAGCAGGCAGCGGCCCGACGCCGTGTAGTCGCAGTAGACCATCAGCCGGCGGCCGAACGGCGTCTCGAACGCCGCATCGATGCCGACGATCTGGGAACGCAGGAAATCGAACGTCAAGGGCGGGTGCATGCAGCGATTCTAGCCGTCCGGGCTGTCCGCAGTGCCTGTGATCTGCTTGCGATCGCCGGGCTCCTCCTTGAGCGCCAGCCCGCCGCGCAGCCATGGGTATCCGTCCCGCGCCATGGTGTAGGCGCGCTCGAAGAGTCCCTGCATGTAGGTGCGGTCGTAGAACTCGGTCGACTCGAGGGAGAAGTCGTCGGGAACGCGCGCAAGGTTGAAACCGAGGTCGTCGCCGTGGCTCTTGACGTAGATCTGGACGGCGTCGTTGAGGCCGCGCGTCAGGATCATCGATTGCATGGCGCGCATGAGGATGGACGAGTAGCTCGGCTCGACCTCGCGCCACGCGGGGCCCCCGTCCGGTTCCCGGCTCAGCGCCGAGAACGAGTCCTCCAGCAAGGGCGATACCCGCGTTCGCAGTGCTGTCAATTTCGGGTACGCGCGCGCGTTCCGGATCACGTACACCTGCGGCAGACCCCGCACCCGGAATCGTTCCGTGACACGCCGCCAGTCGATGCCCGCGGGACCCAGGAACAGCTGGGCCGTCACACCGCCGTCGACGTGCACCTCGTCGTAGCGCACTCCTCCGGACTCGACGCCGATCCGCACCGGTGGGAATACGCCAGGAATCGACGCCGACGCGAGGATGAGGTCGCCGATGAATTGCCTCGCGTTCGGCGCCCCGCTGCCGGCAATCTTCGTCAGGTCCCAGACCACGGGTCGCCCGGCATTGAGGCTCGTCGTGCCGATCAGGAGCTTCCGGCCCTTGCGGCCCTCCGCCGCAATCTGCGCAATCTCGGCATCGCCGAGGTACCGGTCGATCAGGCGGCGCAGTGGCGCCGGGTCCATGATTGAATCGCCTTGCAGCGCCTGCAGCACGCTGCGACGCTCGACCAGGTCCTTCGACGAGAAGCTCGAATAGAGGTCGCGCAGAGTGCCGTCGTAGGCGGAACCCAGGAAGGCAAACGGCGCAATCATCGCGCCGGCGCTGACGCCGGTGACCACCTGGAACTCGGGGCGCGTGCCGGCCGCCGTCCAGCCGACGAGCAGACCCGCGCCGAACGCGCCTTCGACGCCGCCGCTCGAGATCACGAGGTAGTTGTGCGATCGGTCCATCAGGCCTGCACAACAGAGGCCGAGTTCGCCGTCAGGCGCTGCCAGCCAGTCGCGAAATGCCGCGGAGGCATCGTCGCCCCAGTAACGAATGTCGGCGGGCAGGCCGGGGATGGCCGCCTGCTCGGCCCGCGATTCGGGCACTGGATGCCGGACCGGCGCGGTGGCACAGCCCTGCAGCCCGACGGCGTGCACGAACACGACCAGCGCGATGAGCGCCGGCGCACGTCGCAGGGTCAATGCCGTCGACATCATGGGTCAGCGACTCTAGCACCGAAATCGCGCCCGAGCCCCCGGGCTACCAACTCTGCGTATTCTCGGTGGCCCGCCGGAGCGGGACAATCCAGCGAGATGGAGTCACGGGAGACGTGCGATGACGCACAAACAGGTCCTGTTCCGCTCCGCCGCGCGCGAAAAGATCCTGCGGGGCACGCAGCAGCTGGCGGACGCTGTGCGCATCACCCTCGGACCGAAATCGAAGTCGGTCCTGATCCAGAAGAAATGGGGCCTGCCGCTGGTCTGCAACGACGGCGTCACGATCGCCAAGGAGTTCGAGCTCCGCGATCCGGAGGAGAACCTGGGCGCGCAGATGCTGCGGCAGGCCGCCGAAAAGACCGGCGATGCGGTGGGTGACGGCACCAGCACCGCCACCGTACTGGCGCATGCGATCTTCGCCGACGGTGTCCGCAACGTGACCGCTGGCGCCAGCGCCATCGACATCAAGCGCGGCCTGGACCGCGCCGTCGAGGCCGCAGTCGCCGCGCTCGCTGCAATGTCGCGCAAGGTCAGCACGCGCAAGGAGAAGGCGCAGGTGGCGACCATCTCGGCGCACAACGACGCGGCCATCGGCGAACTGGTCGCCGACGCCATGGAAAAGGTGGGAGACGAGGGCGTCATCACCGTCGAGGAATCGAAGACCACCGAGACCGTGCTCGAAGTCGTCGAGGGCATGCAGTTCGACCGCGGCTACACCTCGCCCTACTTCATCACGGACCCGGAACAGATGGAGGCCGTGCTCGAAGATCCGTACGTGATGCTGACCGACCGCAAGATCAACCTGCTCAAGGACCTGATTCCGCTGCTCGAGCAGGTGGCGAAGTCGGGACGCCCGATCCTGTTCGTGGCCGAGGACTTCGAAGGCGAGGCGCTCGCCACCCTGGTCGTCAACCAGATCCGCGGCGTGCTGAAGAGCGTGGCAGTCAAGGCGCCCGGCTTCGGCGACCGGCGCAAGGCGATCCTGACCGACATGTCGGTGCTGACCGGCGGCGAACTGGTCTCCGAAGAACTCGGCAAGCGCCTCGAGGACGTGCAGCTGGCGTCGCTCGGCCGGGCCAAGCGCGTGGTCGTCGACAAGGACACGACGACGATCATCGGTGGCGCGGGTGCGCGGTCGGCCATCGACGGCCGGATGACGCAGATCCGTCGCGAGATCGAGAAGGCATCCAGCGATTACGATCGGGAGAAACTGGAAGAGCGCCTGGCCAAGCTGGCCGGCGGCGTGGCAGTGATCCGCGTGGGCGCGCCCTCGGAATCCGAGATGAAATCGAAGAAGGACGCGTTGGACGACGCCATCAGCGCCACCAAGGCGGCAGTGGCCGAAGGCATCGTCCCGGGCGGCGGACTCGCCCTGATCCGCTGCATCGACGCCGTGGCCAGGCTCGAGTCGCAGACCGAGGGCGACGAGCGGACCGGGGTGGCGTGCCTGAGGCGCGTGCTCGAGACCCCGGCCCGGCAGATCGCCGAGAATTCCTCGGTGGACGGTGGCGTGGTCGTCGCCCGCATGATGGAGGGAACCGGCGCCGCGGGTTTCGACGCAGCGCGCAAGGAGTACGTGGACCTGTACGAAGCCGGCATCGTCGATCCGACCAAGGTCGTGCGCGTGGCGCTGGAAAATGCCGTTTCGGTGGCCAGCGTGCTGCTGCTGACCGAGGCGACGATGACCGAGATTCCGGAGAAGGACAAAGCGGCGTTGCCGGAGGGTGCAGAAATCTGAAGCGCCGTCCGCACATTCCACTGTTCGCGAACTGTGCAGCGGCGCTACCATGAAATGCCGGTCCACGTGAACGGCGTGAAACGGGAGAACGGCCATGTTGCATGAGCATCGTTCGATCACCCAGGTCGGCGCGCCCGATCCCGAACTCCGCAACTCCCCGATTGCCGTCGAAGACGACATCGACACCGACGTCGTTCGACAGCAGGTGCCCGGAGAGGCTGTGTGCTGGTTCAACGGCAGCGAGTTCCGCAACGGCGATTTCATCGCCAGCGGCTCGCAGGTTCTGCGTTGTACCTACGGCGTCTGGGTCGACGCCGGCTCGACGATCGACGACCGCAGTCCGTAACCGGCGGTGGCGGGCGACGGCGGCAGCCAGAACCGCACCACGGCTCCCTCCTCTCCGTCGGTCCGGTTGCCTGCCTCGAGCGTGCCGCCGTGCGCCTCCACGATCTCGCGACACAGCGTGAGGCCGAGACCGCTGCCGGCAGGCTTGGTCGAATAGAACGGCAGCAACGCGTTGGTCAGCACGTCGGGGCTCATGCCCGAGCCGCGGTCGCACACCTCGACCATCCAGCCGCCACGCGCCGGGCAGACCGACACGATGGTCGACGCTGACGGCGAGCCCGCTTCCGCAGCATTCTTGAGCAGGTTGATCATGACCTGCTCGAGCTGCGACTCGTCGAACCAGCCGCTCTCGCCGGGCACGATGCCATCGAGCGAGAACGGCGCGACGGCCCGCAGCGAATCGAGAAAGCGGCGCCATTCGACGTGCACGGGCCGCGGCTGCGGCAGCTTCGCAAAGCGTGAGTAGCCATCGACGAACTGCGCCAGGTGCGACATGCGCTCCTCGATCGCGCCGAACACACGCAACAACTGCGCCGTGTCCGGCTGCAGGGCGAGGCGCTGGCCCGACTGCGCCAGCGACGCGATCGGCGCGACGGAATTGTTGATCTCGTGCGCAATGACGCGGATCACGCGCTTCCAGATCGCCACTTCCTGGGCGTTGACCTCGCGCGTGAGCTGCTTCAGCAGGCGCAGGCGGTGCGGCTGCCCGTTCAGCAGGAACTGCCGGTGCGAGACGTGGAACACCTCGGCATCGTCATTGATGGTCGCGGTGAAGAGCCGGTCCCGGTTGTCCTCGAGCGCCTCGCGCAGCGAGGCGGGCATCGGCGCGAGCAGCGGCGGCAGCGCGAGGCCTTCGAGCCTGCGGCCGCCGGACAGCAGCTGTCGCGCCGCGATGTTCGCGTACAGGATCGTGCCCGTGGCGTTGGTGAGGAGCAACGCCAGCGGCGAGGCCTGGATCACGGTGTCGAGCAGCAATTCGCGCTGGTACAGGTCCTGGCGCTGGCTGCGCAGCCTGCCGCCGAGCGCGTTGTAAGCAGCGACGAGCTTGCGCCACTTGGCATCGCGCGGTTCCGCGATGCTCATGCTGTAGTCCGCGTCGTGCAGGCTCGAGATGCCGTCGGCGAGGGCGTCCAGCAGCGACTCCTGCGTTTGCAGCGAGCGTCGCACCCACCAGGTCAGCGCCGCGTACGCGATCGTCGCGCAGACGAGGGCCGCGATGCGGTACGACCAGGCGAGATTCGCCAGCGCAAGGGCGACGAGCGTCAGCAGTCCCAGCGCGACGAGGAGGAGCGTGACCCGCCGCTGCCGCATGATTCAGCGTCCGTCCTGGCTGCCGGTCGCGATGCCGAGTTTCTCCATGCGCCGGTACAGCGACTGCCGCGAGAGCCCCAGTTCGCGCGCGGCCTTGGCAATCACGCCCCCGTGGCGCGTGAGCGCAGTCTCGATTTCGTCGCGGTCGGGTTCGCGGGCGGGGAGCGCCTCCCATGTTCCCGAGGTGCCCGATCCCGGCAACATCAGGTCCGCGGCAGCGATGCGCGTCGTGCTCGCGAGCAGGCAGGCACGGCGGATGCTGTTACGCAGTTCACGCACGTTGCCCGGCCAGTCGTGACGCACCAGTGCGCGCTCGGCATCCGGCAGCAGCGCATACCCAGGCTCGAGAAAGCGCTGCGCCAGCGGCAGGATGTCGTCGCGACGGTCGGCGAGCGGCGGGACCTGCAACTCGATGACGTTGAGCCGGTAGTAGAGGTCTTCGCGGAAGCGGCCCTGCCGGATGGCTTCCCCGAGCGGCGTGTTGGTCGCCGAGACGATCCTGACGTTCACCTTGCGGGTCTGGCTGGAGCCGAGCCGCTCGAACTCGCCCGTCTGCAGCACGCGCAACAGCTTGGCCTGTCCCGTCAGCGGCAGGTTGCCGATTTCATCGAGGAACAGCGTCCCGCCGTTCGCGGCTTCGAAGCGGCCTTCGCGCGCCTTCGACGCGCCCGTGTACGCGCCCACCTCCGCGCCGAACAATTCACTCTCGAGCAGGTCCGCCGGCAGCGCGCCGACGTTCACCCGCACGAACGGACCGGCCTTCGACGCGGAGTTGGCCTGGATGATCTCGGCCAGGATTTCCTTGCCCGCGCCGTTCGGGCCGGTGACGAGCACGGGCACGTCCGCCCTCGCCACCTGGGTGGCCATCTGCACGACGGCATGCATGGCGCCGCTGCGGTACACGATGCCGCGCAAGTCGAATTGCGCCGCGAGCTCGGCGTGCGACCGGTCGACGCGCGCGAGGCGTTCGCGTTCGGCCGTCAGCGCGGCATGCAGCTGCAGCAGATTGCGGACGGTCGTCACCAGCCGCGCGTTGTCCCAGGGCTTGGCGAGGTAGTCCGCTGCGCCTGCCTTCACCAGTTCGACCGCGGTCTCGAGTTGCGTCCAGGCAGTGAGCAAGACCACCGGCAGGTCAGGCTGGGCGGCCCGCAGCGAACGGAACAGCGCAATGCCTTCGTCACCCGAGGTCGCCTCGCGCTGGAAGTTCATGTCCTGGATGACCAGGTCGATGCCGCCCCGGGCGACGCGCTCCAGCCCCGCGCGTGGTGTTGCCGCGCATTCGACCCTGGCGCCCTCGAGGGTCAGCAGG
>JBAVJR010000559.1:0-2215 GCA_049687855.1 Steroidobacteraceae bacterium
CTGATGGAGACGCTGCGGGAATTCGATTACGGCGTCACGGCCATCTGCGGCGGGCTCTGCTCGTGCGCCACCTGCCACATCTTCATCAAGCCCGAATGGATGCCGAAGCTGCCCGCGCCGCAGGGCGACGAGAAGGAGTTGCTGGTCGAACTCGAGCACTACGACGCGCCGACGTCGCGCCTCAGTTGCCAGGTGGACTTCACCGAGGCGCTCGATGGCCTCGAGCTCAAGATCGCGCCAGATGAGTGATCAGGCGAGTGATCAGGCGGCCGCCGTCCGCGGCCCGGTCTCGACGAGGTTGATGCTGCGACAAGTCCACGCGATTTCGTCGCGCTGATTCAGCAACGTATAGCGGAACTCCACCACGCCGCGCGTTGCGTCCGACGACGACGGGCGCTTCGCGAGGCATTCGAACCGCGCCCGCAACCGGTCGCCAGCGCGCACGGCGACGGGCCACTTCACGTCTTCCCAGGCGATGCCGCAGATCCAGGCGATGTCGCCGCTGATCTCGTGATCGAGCTTGCGCCACAATGCCATCGTGTAGATGCCCGAGGCGATGACTTCGCCGAAGACGGAGTTACGCGCCGCTTCCGGGTCCGCGTGGAAGTATTGCGGATCGTAGGCGCGCGAGAAGTCGAGCAGGGCGTCGAGTTCGACCGTCTCCTGGTGCGATTCGCGCGTCTCCCCGACGACGAGGTCGTCGTAGTAGCGGCGCGCGCTCACTTCTCGCCGTTGAGGTAACGGTCGATCTCGCGCTGGTAGTGGCGGAGGCGCGATTCCTGCTGGCTCCAGAGCGGCCCGCGGAAGCCACGCGACTTCTGTCCCCGCTGCACGGCCTCGACCAGGTCCACGTCCTGGTTCAGCACGTCGCCGAGGTCGGCGCGCGCGCCGCCGACGAAGTGATGCTCGATGTCCGGGCGGGTGGCCCCCGAGACGTCGGTGCCCTTCGGTAGGCCCATCCACCCCGGGACGGAGTACTTCGGATCGTCCACGGGACGGACCATCGTCATGTTGTCGTAGAAGAAACGCTCGGGATCGGTCGGGTGCGGCTGGAAGCGCATGACGAACACGCCTTCCGGATGCATGCCGATCTGCACGTTCGGGAAATAGCCCGTGGCCCAGCTGTCGGTGAGCTGGCCATCGGTGAACCTGTCGTAGTGGTCGAGCCCGAGGCGCTTCGCGCGTTCGCGCTTGGCCTGCTGCACGGCCACGCGCACTTCCATGGCGGTGCCCTTGAACTCTGCCGGATCCATCCCGGCCTCGATCATCATGTACTTGAGGCCTTCGTTGACGTTCTCGCGATCGTGCAGGCGATGGCTCGGCGTGCAGATCGGCACGATCATGCGCTGGAAGCCGTTGGGGTACGCGTCGTACTGCGAGAAGTCCTCCATCACCCCCTGGGTCTGCGGATGGATGTGCGGCAGGTGATAGGTCTCGTAGAACGCGTCGACGCCGGTCTTCCAGTTCGCCTGCCACTCGGTGCGCACGTGACGCACCACGTGCATCTTGTCGATCTGGTAGTTCTCGATGTAGCCGGGCGGCAGGCCGATCCACTCGCTGAGCGGCGGCGCCTTGCCGTCCATGTTGATGAAGATCAGGCCGCCGATCTGTTCGCAGCGCGCTGCCGTGAGTCCGGGGCGATGCTCGACGAGCTTCGGCTCGAAGCTGTGCTCGTCGGTGATGCAGTCGAGCTTGCCGTCGATGCAGAAGCGCCAGGCGTGGAAGGCGCAGGTGAACCTGGCGACGCTGCCACGCTCGTTGAGCGCAATCGGATTCGCACGGTGCGGGCACGCGTTGTAGAAGGCGCGGATGCCGCCGTCTTCCTGGCGCACGATCACGAAGCTCTCGTGGCCGTGGTTGAAGACGGTGTAGTCACCTGCCTCTGGAATGTCCGACGTCACGCCGGCCAGCAGCCACACGCGCGGCCACAGGAACTTCCATTCCTTTTCCATGAACTCGCGCGAGTAGTAGCGTGCGGGATCCGGCACGTCGAAGCCGTCGTCGGCCTCGGGCTGCTTGGCTTCGAGCGACCCGGCCGGGGCGCTGAGGTTCATGGGCCAGACGGCCTTCAGGTTCGCTGCCATGTCGAAAACCTCGAAGCGAATTGGTCGCAACTGGCGAATATAACAAAGGGGTCCAGAAAAGAAACAGGCTTGACTGTTTTCCTGCGTAGTTCTTCGTCCCGCTGCTGTTGTAAAAAAGCTGCACTTGCCTC
>JBAVJR010000560.1:0-2299 GCA_049687855.1 Steroidobacteraceae bacterium
GTGTAGTTCCCTTCCCACGGAATGCCCTTGCCGCGATCCAGCTCGAGGATGTACTGCGCCACGTTGTCGAGGAAGTATCGATCGTGGGTGATGGCGACAACGGTGCCCGGGAACTCTGACAGGTAGCGTTCCAGCCAGGCGACGCTTTCGGCGTCGAGGTGGTTGGTGGGTTCGTCGAGCAGCAGCATGTCGGGCTTCGACAGCAGCAGTTGGCAGAGCGCGACGCGGCGCCGTTCGCCGCCCGAGATCTTCGTGACGTCCGCGTCCCAAGGCGGCAGGCGCAGCGCGTCGGCCGCGACCTCGAGCTGGCGATCGAGGTTGTGGCCGTCGGTCGCCTGGATGATGGCTTCGAGCCGCGCCTGTTCGGCCGCGATCTTGTCGAAGTCGGCATCCGGCTCGGCGTACGCGGCATACACGGCGTCGAGTCCGGCCAGCGCAGCCTTGATGTGCGCGACCGCGACTTCGACGTTGCCGCGCACGTCCTTGGTCGCGTCGAGCTGCGGCTCCTGCGGCAGGAAGCCGATGTTGATGCCGGGCTGCGGCCGCGCTTCACCTTCGAACTCCTTGTCGATACCCGCCATGATCCTGAGCAGCGTGGACTTGCCGGATCCGTTCAAGCCGAGCACGCCGATCTTGGCGCCCGGGAAGAAGCTCAGGGAGATGTCGCGAAGGATGACCCGCTTCGGGGGTACGACCTTCCCGACGCGATTCATCGTGTAAATGAACTGTGCCATTGGGAGGAACTGCGCTCGTCGTCCGGCGGACTCGAAAAAGGTCGGGAATTATCGGTCATCCGGGGCACTGGACGCTACCGCCGTCGCCGGTGGACTGCTACGCTGTCCCACGATCCGCTGCCGGGGCCCACGCCGCTTGACGCAGACCGACCCGCAGTCGCCGCCGGTGCTGATGGTGGCCAGTGACGGCCTGAGCCGTTACGGCTTCGGCGACGGTCATCCTTTCGGACCCGACCGGCAGGAGGCGTTCCTGCGCGAGCTGCGCCGCAGTCCCGCCTACCTGCAGTTGCGCATCGTCGACCCGCGCGTGGCCGAACGCGACGAGCTGGAATCGTTCCATCGCCGCGAGTACGTGGACCTCGTCGTCCAGAGATCGGCAGAAGGCCGCGGCTACCTCGACGTCGGCGACACGCCGGCCTCGAAGGGCATCTTCGAGGCGTCCAGCCTGGTCGTGGGCGGCACGCTGCTGGCGGTCGAGGAGATCATGGGCGGCCGCGCGCGGCGCGGCTTCATTCCCATCGCTGGCCTGCATCACGCATCCCGCGCACATGCCGCGGGATTTTGCGTGTTCAACGATTGCGGCGTCGCCATTGAACTGCTGCGCAAGCGGCATGGCCTGCGCCGGATTGCCTACGTCGACATCGATGCGCATCACGGCGATGGCGTCTTCTACGCGTTCGAGTCCGATCCGGACGCGCTCTTCGCCGACATCCACGAGGACGGGCGCTATCTCTATCCGGGCACCGGCGCCGCGGAAGAGACAGGCAAGGGCAGTGCCGCTGGCACCAAGCTGAACCTGCCCGTGCCGCCCGGGGCGGTCGACGAGGACTTTCACCGTGAATGGGTCAAGATCGAGCGGTACCTGCGGCAGGCGCAGCCGGAGTTCATCCTCCTGCAGTGCGGTGCCGACAGCCTCGAAGGCGATCCCATCACGCATCTCGCCTTCAGCGAGGAAGCGCACGCGCACGCGGCGGCAGCCGTGTGCCGTATCGCGGACGAAATCGGACACGGTCGCGTGCTTGCGCTGGGCGGGGGCGGATACAACCGCCAGAACCTGGCTCGCGCGTGGACCCGGGTCGTCGAGGCGCTGGTCGCCAGTCAGTAGCCGCGTGCGCGGTTTCCGGATCGCTGTGCGGGGACGCCGTGAACCCATCCCTGGGGGCCCCGTACCCTGAAGGGCATCGAGCCGCGACGTCCATGCTGCGGACAACCCCGGCCAGCGACGCCAGGGTCCAGACGCGTTCGCGCCCCGGTGCAGCGGCCAGCTGGCCGTGGGCAGCGAAAAGCCACCGACGAGCGCCGAGCCGACATCGGCTACAATCGCGCGTCCCCGACCGTGGAGAGCACATGTTTCCCGCCAGCATGACCATCGCCGGGTTCGACCCCGAACTCGCCGCCTCGATCGATCACGAGCGCGTCCGCCAGGAAGACCACATCGAGCTGATCGCTTCGGAGAACTACGCGAGTCCGCGCGTGCTCGAAGCCCAGGGCTCCGTGCTCACCAACAAGTACGCCGAAGGCTACCCGGGCAAGCGGTATTACGGCGGGTGTGAATACGTCGATAT
>JBAVJR010000561.1:0-4984 GCA_049687855.1 Steroidobacteraceae bacterium
TCGAGGCCGGCCAGGTCCGTGAGCCGGCGACCCAAGGCGTCGAGGCGGATCAACTGGGCGTTCAGCGAACCGACGCGCGTGGCCAGGGCGTCGACCTTGCCGTCGATCTGCCCGCGGGCCGCCTGCAGGTCGGTCTTCTGCCGGGCGATGGCGCGCGCGTAGGCACGATGCTCGGCGTCGGCGCCGAGCAGGTAACGGCCAAGCGCCAGACCGGCGACGAAGACGCCGGCGACGAGCACCAGAGCCAGCAGCAGGCGCGGGCCGGTGAGGTCGATCTCTCTGGTACGGCCACCGGAGCCGGTAACGAATCGCAAATTCATGCCGCGCCAACCCCTGGGGTGTATCGATGGCGAAAGGGACACGATCGCTGTGCGAGCCAGCGGACATCGTTGCGTCGTGTCACGGATTCGCGAGACTATGCCCCGAGAAGCTTCCCGTTGGCAAACAAATTGGCTATTTGAACAGTTTGTCTTAACAATGTCCGACCGCTTGAAACCCCTGTTCGGAAGCCTCGCACCGGGTCTCGCCGCCCTCGAAAAGAAGGCCGCCGCCGCCCAGTCGCTGACCGAAAAAGTCCGCCTGCAGCTGGCGGAGGCCCTGCGTCCGCACCTGGTTTCGGCTGCCCGTCGCGGCGACGACCTGGTCGTCATCATGGATTCGGCGGCCTGGACGCCCCGCGTGCGCTATGGCGCGCAGACCCTCAGGCAACGGCTGGAGTCGGGCGGCGAACCGCCCATCGGCAAGGTGCTGGTGAAGGTCAGAGGAAGGGGTTAGGACGCAGCCGCGGCAGCGGCGACATAGCTGATCGGTGCGTCCTGCAACGTCTCGAACGTCACTTCTTCCCATGCAGACTCGTCCGCGATCAGCGTGCGCAGCAGGCGATTGTTGAGCCCGTGGCCCGACTTGAAGCCGCTGAACTCGCCGATCAGGCTGTGCCCGAGCAGGTAGAGGTCGCCGATCGCGTCGAGGATCTTGTGCTTCACGAACTCGTCTTCGTAGCGCAGGCCGTCTTCGTTAAGCACGCGGTAATCGTCGAGCACGATGGCGTTGTCGAGGTTGCCGCCGAGCGCCAGGTTCTGCGCGCGCATGTATTCCAGGTCGCGCATGAAGCCGAACGTGCGGGCGCGACTGACTTCGCGCAGGAACGTGGTGGTCGAGAAGTCCATCGAGGCGACCTGCGACCGGCGCTTGAACACCGGATGGTCGAATTCGATTTCAAAGTTAACTTTAAAGCCGTCGTAGGGATCAAACCGCGCCCACTTGTCGCCATCCTCGACCTTGACGGTCTTCTTGATGCGGACAAAGCGCTTCGCGGCGTTCTGCTCCTCGATTCCCGCCGACTGCAGCAGGAAGACGAACGGGCCCGCGCTGCCATCCATGATCGGCACCTCGCTCGAGCTCAACTCGACGACCAGGTTGTCGATGCCGAGGCCTGCGAGCGCGGACATGAGGTGCTCGACCGTCGAGACGGTGCCGTCTGCTGCCGTGAGGCTCGTGCCGAGCGTCGTCTGGCTGACGTTGCCGGCCCTGGCCGGAATGTCGACGACCTGGTCGAGGTCGGTGCGGCGGAAGACGATGCCCGAATTCGCCGGGGCCGGACGCAGGACCATCAGCACCTTCTTACCGGTGTGCAGGCCCACGCCCGTGGCGCGGATCGAATTCTTGAGCGTGCGTTGCTTCAGCATGAAAGCGCTTTGGCCATGGACTTAGCCGGGCATTTTAACACAGGTGTCATTTAATCCCTAAGCCCATGTATTTCATAGGTTAAACCGCGGCGGCCCGCTGCGACTGGCGCCACGCCAGGTCCGCGATCGAATCGGTGAAGGTGGCGTATTCACGGGCACGCGCGTTCACTGCGGTGCCGCGGACCACCCGGCTGCGGATGCCATGAAAAATACCCGCGAGACGGAACATGCCAAACGCCAGGTAGAACTCCAGGTCGCGCGGGTCGAGCTTGAAGCCCGTGACCTGTTCGTAGTGCGCCACGTACTCCTGCTCGGTGGGCAGTCCCAACGCCGTCGGGTCGCGGTCGCCCAGCATGGGAATCGACAGCGACGGCAGGCGGTACGCCATCAGGTGGTAAGCGAAATCGGCGAGCGGGTCGCCCAGGGACGACAATTCCCAGTCGAGAATGGCCACGACGCGCGGCTCGGTCGGGTGCATCACGGCGTTGTCGGCACGGTAGTCGCCATGCACGACCGCTGCAGGAGGTTCGACAGCCGGCATGTTCTGCGGCAGCCATTCGATGACCCGCTCCATCGCGTCGATGCGTCCACCCGCGGTGTCTTCCAGGTACTGCTTCGAGAAGCGCCCGATCTGGCGGCTCAGGTACCCGGTGGCCTTGCCGTAGTCGCCGAGCTCGGCGGCCTCGGGACGCACCCGGTGCAGGCGGGCCAGGGCATCGCACAATGCCAATGCATGGGCTCGGCGCTGTGCGTGGGGCACGTCGGGAAAGGACGGGTCCCAGAAGATGCGCCCCTCGACATGGTCCATGACGTAAAACCACGTGCCGATGACGGCTTCGTCCGTGCACAGCGCGTACGTCTTCGGCACGGGCACATCGGTATGTCGACCGAGCGCCGTGATGACCTTGTATTCGCGGTCGACGGCGTGGGCCGACGCCAGCAACTGGCCGGGCGGCATTCGCCGCAGCACGTATCGCCTGGACGGCGTACTGAGCAGGTACGTCGGGTTCGATTGCCCGCCCTTGAACTGACGGATGCTCAACGGCCCCGCGTAACCCGCAACGTGCGTGCCGAGATACTCGCCGAGACGTCGCGCGTCGATCTCGAGGCCCGGCCGCATCTCCGACGTGGCGGCCTCGATGTTCGCAACGGTCGTCGTGGCGCTCATTGTTTGGTCCCTGCCGCCGGCGCTCACTTGCCGGTGAACTTCGGCACGCGTTTCTCGCGGAAAGCGGCGACGCCCTCAATGAAGTCCTGGCTGTCGATGCAGGGCGCCTGCAGGCGCGCTTCGGCGCGGATCGTCTGTTCGTAGCCCATGTCGGGCGCGCTGCGCAGCAGCTGTTTCATGTAACCGAGTGCGATGGGCGCCGCATCGCATAGTTGTTCCGCCCAGGCCACGGCAGCAGCGACCACCTCGGCATCGGGCACGACGCGATTCGCCAGGTTCCACTCGAGACATTTCGCGGCCGGCACACGATCGCCACTCATGGCGAGTTCGAAGGCACGGCGGTGACCGACGCGCTCGGTGAGGAGCCACGTGAGGCCGCCGTCGGGAACGAGCCCGATCTTCGCGAAGGGCACCTGGAAGAAGGCGCCCTCGCCCATCACCACCAGGTCGCACACCAGCGCGAACGAGCCGCCGATGCCGGTGGCAAAGCCGTTGACGGCTGCGATCACGGGCTTGGGCATCCGCGCAATCTCGCGCAGGGCGGCGCCGTATTCCTCGTTCAGCTGTCGTTCCACGTCGACGCCCGACGTCATCGGCTCGGCCTTGAGGTCCGCTCCGGCGCTGAAGCCCCGGCCGGCGCCCGTCAGCACCACCGCGCGCACCGATTCGTCCGTCGCGACCGCCTGCAGCGCCTGCTTCAGCGCATTGCGTAAGCCGGACGTGAAACCATTCAGCGACTCGGGCCGATTCAGCGTGACGATGGCGACGCGGCCGCGGTGTTCAACCAGCACATCACTCATGATTCCTGCGTCTCCTCACGAAGCCTTGGCTGCAGCTTGCGCCGCGCCGTCATAGTACGACTCGCCCGTCTGCGCGCGCGCCAGCAGGCCCTTGGTCGGCTTGAAACGCTCGCCGTAGCGCTTCGCGAGACGCTTGCACTCCGCCACGAACTGCGTGGTGCCCACCGTGTCGATGTACGAGAGCGTGCCGCCCGTGTACGCCGGGAATCCCCAGCCCAGGATCGAACCGAGGTCGGCTTCGTGCACGCTCTTCAGCACGCCTTCTTCGTAGCAGCGCGCCGTCTCGAGTGCCTGGATATACAGCAGGCGCGTCTTGAGTTCCTCGATCCCCGGCTGCTGCGCGAGCCGCGGATATTCGCTGGCGAGTCCGGGCCAGAGCACCTTCTTGCCGCCTTCAGGGTAGTCGTAATAACCCGCGCCGCTCTTGCGGCCCAGGCGCTTCAGGTCTTCGACGAAATGCTTCACGACCGGCCAGCTGACCGGTTCCTTGTACTTCGCGCCCAGGTCTTCGCGTGACTGCGACATCACCTTATAAGCGAGTTCGAGGCTCACTTCGTCGCTGACCGCAAGCGGCCCCACTGGCATGCCGGCCAGTTTGCCCGCGCTTTCGATCAGCTGCGGATCGATGCCCTCGGCCAGCATCTGTGCGCCCTCGGCCGTGTACGTGCCGAAACAGCGGCTGGTATAGAAGCCGCGGCTGTCGTTGACGACGATGGGCGTCTTGCGCAATTGGCCCACGTAGTCCAGCGCCCGCGCGATGGCTTCGCCGCCCGTCTGCTTGCCGACGATGATCTCGACCAGCGGCATCTTCTCGACCGGCGAGAAGAAGTGGATACCGATGAAGTTCTTCGGCCGCTTCGATGCCTTGGCGAGACCCGTGATCGGCAGCGTCGAGGTGTTGCTGGCGAACACGGCGGTCTCGGGGATGACGGCCTCGGCCTTCGCCGTGACGTCGGCCTTGATGCCGCGATGCTCGAACACCGCCTCGATCACGAGATCGGCGCCTTCGAGCTGCGCGAAGTCGACCGTCGGCTTGATGCGCGCGAGCACGGCCTCGGCCTGCTCCTGCGTGCGACGGCCCTTCTCGACGTCCTTCGCCAGCAGCTTCGCGGAATAGGCCTTGCCCTTCTCCGCCTGCCCGGCCGTCGAGTCGATCAGGATCACTTCGATGCCCTGCAATGCCGAAACGTAGGCTACCCCTGCTCCCATCATGCCGGCGCCGAGCACGCCCAGCTTCTTCACCTGCGACTTCGGCACGTCGGCCGGCCGCACGGACAGCTTGTCGGCGAGACCCTTGTTCACGAACATCGTGCGGATCAGGTTGCGCGCGA
>JBAVJR010000562.1:0-9897 GCA_049687855.1 Steroidobacteraceae bacterium
GGGTCGTTCTCTGTCGGATAGTGCCCGCTTCGGGCGCGGCAATGCCGACTAACCCCAAACCCTAACCCTTTTCTAGATCTCCTCCGGCTGCGTCCGGATCGCCCCGCAAGGGCACTCCGAGACGCACAGCCCGCAACCCTTGCAATAGTCGTAGTTGAACGCGTAGCGGTTGCCCGCGCCGAGCTTGATCACCGCGTTGTCGGGGCAGACGCCGTAGCAGTTGTCGCACTCGAAGCAATTGCCGCAGCTCAGGCAGCGACGCGCTTCGAATTGCGCGGTCGCGGGATCGAACCCGCCCACCACTTCGTCGAACGTCGACTGCCGGCGCACCATGTCCAGCACCGGGCGCTGCGCCTTCGGCGCGTCCGAGTAGTACCAGGTGTTGAGCTTGTCGAACGAGGCGAGCTCGTGGCGCGGCGGATGCGTCCACGTTTCGCCGCGCAGCCAGGCGTCGATGTTGCGGGCAGCCAGCTTGCCGTGGCCGATGCCCACTGTGACCGTGCGTTCGCCCTTGACCATGTCGCCGCCCGCGAAGATGCCCGCATGACCGGTCATCATGTTCGCGTCGACCTTGACCACGCCGCCGTCTATCTCCAGGCCCGGCACGCCGTCGAGCAGTGAGAGATCCACGTCCTGGCCGAGCGCGAGCACGACCGAGTCGGCTGCCAGCGTCTCAAACTCGCCAGTCGGCTGCGCCATGCCTTTCTCGTCGAGCGTCATCTTCTCGACCGTGATCGACGACTCGCCGGCTTCACGGATCGTCGAGAGCCACTTCACCAGTACGCCTTCCTGCAATGCCTCTTCGAGTTCGGCGTCGTGAGCCGGCATCTTCTCGCGCGTGCGCCGGTAGACGATCACCGACTCCTCGGCGCCGAGACGCTTGGCGGTTCGCGCGACGTCGAGCGCGGTATTGCCGCCGCCGTAAACCACCACCCGGCGCCCGAGCAGCGGCCGGTCCTCGCCTTCCATGCTGCGCAGGACAGCGACCGCATCGAGCATCTTGCCGGCGCTGCCGGCGGGCAGGTAGGCGCGCTTGGCGAGGTGCGCGCCGACGGCCAGGAACACGGCGTCGAAACGGCCCTCGGTCTTCGCCGCCAGCACGTCTTCCACTTTCGAATTCAGTTCGATCGTTACGCCGAGCGCGACGATGCGTGCGATCTCGGCATCGAGCACCTCGCGCGGCAGCCGGTACTTCGGAATGCCGAACCGCATCATGCCGCCTGCCAACGGACCGGCCTCGCGGATAGTCACCGTGTGCCCGGCACGCGCGAGCTGGTACGCGGCGGACAAGCCCGACGGTCCTGCACCGACGACCAGCACGCGCATGCCCGTGGACTTCGCGGCCGACCTGAATTTCCAGCCGTGCTTCAGCGCCTCGTCGCCGATGAAGCGCTCGATCGCGTTGACGCCGACGCATTCGTCCAGTTGCGCGCGGTTGCACGCCGTTTCACAGGGGTGATAGCAGACGCGGCCCATGCAGGCAGGCAGCGGGTTCGCTTCCGTGAGCAGCCGCCACGCTCTCTCATAGTCGCCCGATTCCGCGTGGAACAGCCACCCCTGGATGTTCTCGCCCGACGGGCACGCGTCGTTGCACGGGGGCAGGCGGTCGACATAGACCGGGCGCACCGTGCGCCAGGAGCCCGTGTGGTTGGCAAGGCTCGAGCCTGGGTCGAGCGTGATCGCAAACGGCTTCTTCACTGCGTGTCCTCCGCGTCGCTCACCAGGCCAAAGCGCTTCACGTTGCGATCCGCCAGCGCCTGGATCCGTGCGACGAGGTCTGTGTGTCCCGGTGGTTTGAACAGGTGCGCGAACCGGGTCTGCGGCTTCAGGTAGTCCTCGACCGGCAACTGCCGCCGGATCTTCGATACGTTCTTCACTTCACCGTGTTCGGCCTCGAAGACCGGGAACAACGCCGTCTGCATCGCCAGTCGCGCCATCTTGATCGTCTCGGCAGAACCGTGGCCCCAGCCGAGCGGGCAGGGCACGAGCACGTGAATGTATCGTGCGCCGCGGAACTCCATTGCGCGCCGCACCTTGGCCTCGAGGTCGCGGAGCTCGGCCACGGTCGCGGTCGCGACGTACGGAATCTCGTGCGCCATGGCGATGAGCGGCAGGTTCTTGCCCTGGCCGAAACGCGCGCCGGTCGACGCGCCGACCGGCATCGTCGTATTGGTTCGCGCAGCCGGCGGCGTCGCCGACGAACGCTGCACGCCCGTGTTCATGTACGCCTCGTTGTCGTAGCAGATGTAGAGCACGTCGTCGTTGCGTTCGAACATGCCCGACAGGCAGCCGAAGCCGATGTCGGTCGTGCCGCCGTCACCACCCTGGGCAACGACGCGCACGTCCCGTTTGCCCTGCACTCGCAGCGCCGCTGCAATGCCCGTGCCGACGGCGGCCGTGTTGCCGAACAGCGAGTGAATCCACGGAATCTGCCACGACGTCTCGGGGTAGGGCGTGGAGAACACCTCCAGGCAGCCCGTCGCGTTCGCTGCGACGAGCTGGCGGTTCGTCGCCGCCATGGCTGCGTCGATCGCGTAGCGCGCGCCGAGCGCCTCACCGCAACCCTGGCAGGCGCGGTGTCCGGAATTGAGCGAGTTGGTGCGCTCGCGACCCGATTGCACGGAGCGCTGTTCTTCGGGCAGCAGCCGGTTGCCGACAGTGAAGGTGCCGGTCTGGTAGAAACGAATGGGTTGGTAGCTCATGCGTTACGCCTCATCCGATCTTCGCGGCGACGACGCCGAGGTCCTTGAGGATGCCTTCCGCGATCGGCCCCGAGCGGCGCTGCACGCGCTCGCGTTCCAGCACCCGGTCGACCAGTGCCCGGTCCAGATCGAGGAAGGTCAGGGGCTCGAGCGAATCGGTCAGCGCCTGCCCGAACACGCGATGCAGCGAGCCGCGCGTGATCGATCGACCTCCGAGTCCGGCGATCACCGTGTGCACGCGATCTGGCGAGCCGGAGAACGACGCCGAAACGTTATTGCCGACGATGCCGCCCATGCCCACCGCCAGGCTCTTCTCGAGCACGACGACGCGCTGC
Organism: Steroidobacteraceae bacterium; assembly: GCA_049687855.1. Classification (GTDB taxonomy): domain Bacteria; phylum Pseudomonadota; class Gammaproteobacteria; order Steroidobacterales; family Steroidobacteraceae; genus RPQJ01. The sequence continues at coordinate 3,038 of JBAVJR010000562.1, forward strand.
GCCCTTTGCAATGCGTTACGTACCGCCACGGACGGCCACGGCCGGAAGCACGTGATGCCGAGCACGCCGATCTTGTGCCCCTGGTCGCGCATCTCGTCGACCGTATCCTTGATGGTGCCGAGCACCGAGCCCAGGGCGACGACGATTACGTCGGCGTCACTGGTCCGGTACTCGCGCACCAGTCCGCCGCTCGGGCGTCCGAACACGCGGCGGAACTCATCCGCCCACGCGGGGATCAGTTCGAGCGCCTGCTGCTGCTTGGCGTGTGCGAGGTATCGCACCTCCATGAACGCTTCGGGACCGACCATGGCGCCGATCGAGACGGGATCCGCGGGGTCGAGCACCTGTCGCGGTTCGTACGGCGGCAGGTACGAATCCACTTGCGCCTGTGTCGGCATGTCCACGCGCTCGTAGGCGTGCGTCAGGATGAAGCCATCCATGCACACCATGACCGGCAGCGAGAGCTCCTCCGCGAGGCGGAAGGCCTGGATGTGCAGGTCGAGCGCCTCCTGGTTGTCCTCGGCGAACAGCTGCAGCCAGCCGCAATCGCGCTGGCTTAGCGCGTCGGTGTGGTCGTTCCAGATGTTGATCGGCGCGCCGATCGCGCGGTTTGCAACCGTCATGACGATTGGCAGGCCAAGGCCGGCCGCGTTGTACACCGCCTCGGCCATGAACAGCAGGCCCTGGCTCGCCGTTGCCGTGTAGGCGCGAGCCCCGGTCGCCGAGGCGCCAATCGCCACGGACATCGCCGCGAACTCCGACTCGACGTTGACGAACTCGCACGGCGTCAGTTCGCCGGCATCCACGCGCCGGCCGAGCGCCTCGACGATGTGGGTCTGCGGCGAGATCGGATAGGCGCAGATGACCTGCGGGCGGCAGAGCGCGATGGCTTCCGCTACCGCGGCCGAACCTTCAACCTGCTTCAGCACCGGCGGCCTCCTTCTTCATCTCGCGCTGCACGAACTCATAGGCTTCCGTGGCCGCGGCGACGTTGCCGGCTGCGACCTTGGGCGGGAACTTTTCGCCGATCGCGGCGGCGACCGACTCGAGCGAGACGCGACCCGTCAGCGCAGCAAAGCCGCCGAGCAGCGAAGCGTTCGGCAGCGGGCGTCCGACGTGGCGCATGGCGATCTCGGTGGCGGGCACGGTGCAGAGGTGTGCCGCGGTGAATTTCTGTGCGAATTCGGCGAGGCCGAGATCCTCGAACGTCCGCGCGGTGTTGATCAATATGTAGCCATCGCTCCGGAGGCCGCCGAAGACGTCGACCTGGTGGAGCAGGGTGGGGTCCTGGATGATCAAGGCGTCGGGGGCGAGGATGGGCTCGCGCAGCCGGATCGGGCGGTCGTCGATGCGGCAGAAGGCGACCACCGGCGCGCCGGTCCGCTCCGAGCCGAAGCTCGGGAAGGCCTGTGAGTGCCGGTCCTCGCGGAACGCCGCCACCGAAAGCAGTTCGGCCGCCGTCACCACGCCCTGGCCACCCCGGCCGTGAATCCTGATCTGGAACATGTTCCTCCTCGCCCGTACCGGGCCCGGGGACGACCTTGCCTCGGAACCGCGCGCTTGGGCATCGTGTATGTCACGGATAGGGTAGTCGCCACCGCGCGAACTTGCGAAACTGCGTCGCCACATCGGGCGAGCCGGCGGCATCCGGTCCGCCCATTCCCTGACCCGTTTTCGGAATATCCCATGACCAGACCGCCCCGGTTCGTGCTGCTTGCCTCCTCCCTGTTTCTGGCCGGCTGGGCTGTCACGCCTGTCGGCGCGCTGGCCGCCGCTGCGCCGGCCGCTGTCGACCGCGCGCCGGCCGAGTCGCAGAAGCTCAATGCGATCTTCGACGAGTACTTCGAGGAATACCTGCAGCAGAACCCGATCCTGGCGACCTCGATCGGCGATCCGCGCTACAACGACCGCTTCGTCGTCGGCATCAGCCCGGCGGCCATTGCCGCCGAGCAGAAGCTGCAGCGCGATTACCTCGTCCGCGTGCAGACCGTGGATCGCGCCGCACTGCCGGCCGCCGACCAGCTCTCGTACGACGTGTTCAAGAGCGGGCGCGAGCGCGAGATCGAGGGCTTCAGGTTCCCGGACGAGCTGATCCCGCTCAACCAGTTCTATTCGACGCCGAACAGCTTCGCGCAGCTCGGGTCCGGCAACGGCATGCAGCCGTTCAAGACGGTGCAGGACTACGACAACTTCCTCAGGCGCCTCGACGGGTTCGTCGCCTGGACCGACCAGGCCGTGGTCAACATGCGGGAAGGCGTGAAGCGCGGTTACACGCTGCCGAAGGTGCTCGCCGAGCGCACGCTGCCACAGCTCGACGCGCACATCGTCGCCCGGCCCGAGGACTCGCTGTACTGGGGCCCGATCGCGCAGATGCCGGCAGGCTTCGCCGCTGCCGACCGCGAGCGCCTGGCCGGGGCCTATCGTGAGGCGATCGAAACCAGGGTCGTGCCCTCGTACCGCAAGCTCCGCGATTACATGCGCGACGAATACCTGCCGAAGACGCGTCTCAGCGACGGCATGGACGGCCTGCCGAACGGCAAGGCCTGGTATGCCTACAACGTCAAGCGCATCACCACGACGGACTACACGCCGGAGCAGATCCACCAGATCGGCCTCGACGAAGTGAAGCGCATCCACGGCGAGATGGAAGGCGTGATGAAGCAGGTGGGCTTCAAGGGCACGCGCAACGAGTTCTTCAGGCACCTCAATACCGATCCCCAGTTCTTCTTCGACCGGCGCGAGGACCTGATCGCCGGCTACGACGCGATCCGCAAGCGTGTAAATCCGCAGTTGCCGAAGCTGTTCGAGATCCTGCCGAAGGCCGATTACGAAGTGCGCGCCGTGGAGCCGTTCCGCGAGAAGAGCGCCGCGGGCGGGCAGTACCAGGCCGCCAACGAGGACGGCTCGCGCCCTGGCATCTTCTACGCCAACGCGTACGACCTGCGCGCGCGCCCGAGGTGGGCGATGGAGGCACTGTCGCTGCACGAAGCGAATCCGGGCCACCATTTCCAGATCTCGATCCAGCGCGAACAGCAGGCCCTGCCGAAGTTCCGCCGGTTCGGCGGCTACACTGCGTATAGCGAGGGCTGGGCGCTGTACGCCGAATCGCTGGGTCCGGTGCTCGGCATATACACCGATCCATACCAGTATTTCGGTCGCCTTGAAGGTGAACTCTGGCGGGCGATCCGGCTCGTCGTCGACACGGGCTTGCACTCGAAAGGCTGGACCCGCGAGCAGGTGCTCGAGTACATGGACGCGAACAGCTCCGCGGCCGAAGCGCGCCGCGTGTCCGAGACGGAGCGCTACATGGCGATCCCGGGCCAGGCGCTCGCGTACAAGATCGGCCAGCTCAAGCTCAGCGAGCTGCGCGCGCGAGCCGAAAAGGAGCTTGGACCCAGGTTCGACATCCGCAAGTTCCACACGGCCGTGCTCATCGACGGCGCGCTGCCGCTCGACGTGCTCGAGGCCAAGATCGACCGCTGGATCGCCAGCCAGCGTTGAAACAGGAGAGCGATCCCGTGCGCAGCAATGTTGGAACCGTCCGTGACGATCGTAGAGCCTCGTCGCGGGTCACGGCATGGAGCGCGGCTGGGATAGCGCTCGGGCTGGCTTTCGGCGCGATCGTGCAAGCGGCGCCGCCCGCAGTCCCCGGCGCCGACCAGATCGTGACGCGCACGCTGCCGAACGGCATGAAGCTCGTGGTGTGGCCCGACCATGACATCCCGAACGTCGCGATGTACACGTGGTACCGCGTCGGCAGTCGCAACGAACGGCCGGGCATCACCGGCATCTCGCACTTCTTCGAGCACATGATGTTCAACGGTACGAAGACCCGCCCGCCCGGCGAATTCGACCGCGTCATGGAAGGCAGCGGCGGCAGGAACAACGCCTACACCAGCTCCGACGTCACCGTGTATCAGAACTGGTTTCCCAGCTCGGTCACCGGCCTGATCTTCGACCTCGAGTCGGACCGCATGCGCAATCTGGACTTCGACGCGAAGAAGGTCGAGAGCGAGCGCGGCGTCGTGTATTCCGAGCGCCGCTCGGCGGTCGACGACGACAACTTCGGCACGCTGATCGAGCAGATGCAGGCATCGGCTTACGTCGCGCACCCCTACCAGATTCCGATCATCGGCTGGCCTTCCGACATCGAGGGCTGGAAGGTCACGGACCTGCAGGATTACTACCGCCAGTACTACGCGCCGAACAATGCAGTGATGTTCATCGTGGGCGACGTCGAGCCGGAGGCGGCTTTCAAGCTGGCGGACCAGTATCTCGCCAGCATTACGGCACAGCCTGCGCCACCCGCCGTCACGACCAAGGAACCGCCGCAGCTCGGTGAGCGCCGCCTGCGGATCGAGCGCGATGCCCAGACGCCGTTGATTGCAATGGCGTGGCACACGGCCGCCGCCGCTGATCGCGCAGCGAGGGTGATGGAAGTGCTGCTGTCGATCCTGGGTGACGGCGATTCGTCGCGGCTCTACCAGCGGCTCGTCGAGAAAGAGCAGGCCGCAGTCGACGTCGGCACGCAGTTCGACGGCGGTTTCGATCCCGGCCTGGCGTGGGTCTATGCGGTCGTGCCGCCGGGCGGCGACGTGACCCGCACCGAGAAGCTCATCGACGAAGAGATCGCGCGGCTCGCGCAGGACGGCCCAACACCCGTCGAAATCACCAAGGCCCGCAACCAGGCGCTGGTAGGTTTCTGGCACGGGCTCGAAACCATCAGCGGCAAGGCGCAGGCGCTCGGCGAGTACGAGGTATTCCACGGCGATTACCGCAAGCTCTTCGCCGCGCCGACCGAGTACGAGAGCATCACCGCTGAGGACGTCAGGACGACGGCCGCCACGGTACTTCGCAGCGGGAACCGCACGGTCGGAGTGCTCGAGTCCAAGGCCGAGCCGAAAGCGCAGGCCAAGGGAGGTGCGAAGTGAATCGTCGTTCCGCGATGCGCTCGCTCGCGCTGTGTCTTGCGCTCTTGTCGGCGGCCACTGCGTTCGGCGCGGAGGGCGTGAAGCTCCCCGCGTACACGTCCGCGACGCTTGCAAGCGGCGCTGTCGTCGCTCTCGTCGAGAAGCGCGACACGCCGCTGGTCTCGATGAACGTCACCGTCCGCGGCGGCGGGCTCGGTGACCCGGCAGACAAAGACGGCACTGCGTCGCTCTACACCGATCTGATCCAGAAAGGCGCGGGCAATCGCACTGCCGCACAGTTTGCCGAGGCTATCGAGAACGTCGGCGGCTCGCTGTCGGCTGGCGCGGGCACCGAAAGCGTCGGTGTCAACGCCGGCTTCATGTCGCGCGACGTGGACCTGATGCTCGAACTGATGGCTGACGCCCTGCAGCGCCCGAAGCTCGACCCCGCTGAGTTCGAGAAGGCGCGCCGGCTTGCCGTGCAGTCGATCGTGGCGGCCAAGGATTCCGATCCGCGTGCCCTGATGAGCAGCTACGGCGATGCGTGGCTGTTCCGTGGCCATCCGTACGGGCGTTCGGTGGGTGGCAGCGAGGCCTCGCTGGCAGCAGTCAAGCTCGACGACGTCAAGCGGTACTACGCAGATCAGGTCGGTGGTGACCGCCTCATCGTCACCCTGGTCGGCGACTTCGACGCTGCGACGATGCTGCAGAAGCTAGAGCGTTCGTTCGGCACGTGGCGCAAAGCCGGCGCAGCCGTGCCGATCGTGCCGATGCCGGCCAGAGTGACCGGCCGACCAGTGCTGCTGGTCGACAAGCCCGGAGCGACGCAGACTTACTTCTGGCTCGGCAACGTCGGCGCCTCGCGCACGGATCCGGAGCGTACCGCGCAGTCGGTGGTCAACACGGTCTTTGGCGGGCGCTTCACGTCGATGCTCAACACCGAACTGCGTATCAAGAGCGGGCTGACCTATGGTGCCAGCGCGTCGTTCAACCGCCCCACGCAGCCGGGCTCGTTTCACATCGCGTCGTACACCGAGTCGAGCAAGACGACGCAGGCGATCGACATGACGCTCGACACGCTGGCGCGTCTGCACAAGGATGGACTTGACGCCGACCAGCTGAAATCGTCGCAGAGCTACATGCTCGGCCAGTTTCCGCCGTCGATCGAAACCAATGGGCAGATCGCGGCGCGACTGGCCGACATGTCGTTCTACGGACTGGGTCCCGAGGACGTAAATGACTACGCGCAACGCGTGTCGAGGGTCGATGCAGCTGCCGTTCGCAGCACGATCGAGCAAGCGTTCCCGCAGCCGGACAACCTGGCGATCGTGCTGATCGGCGACGCGGCGACGATCCGCGATGCGGTGCGGAAGTACGGCCCGGTGACGGAGATGAAGATCTCCGATCCGCGCTTTACCCCAGTGATGAAATGACGAAGCCCACTGCACTGATAGCGGGTGCGTCGGGTCTCGTCGGCGGCGAGTGCCTGAAGCGACTGCTGGCCTCGGATATGTATTCGAAGGTCACGGTTGTCACGCGTCGCTCACTGGGACTTTCCGCGAAGCAGCCGAAGCTGCGTGAGATCGTCGTCGATTTCGGGCAGATCGACAGTGTCCGAGCCGATCTGCGCGCCGACCACGTGTTCTGTGCGCTTGGCACGACGATTCGCAAAGCTGGATCGCGGGCGAAATTCCGCCAGGTGGATTTCGAGTATCCGCGACACTTCGCGGAGCTGGCGCTCACGAACGGGGCGAAGCACTTCTCGCTCGTGAGCGCGCTCGGCGCCAGTTCGAAGTCAGGGGTGTTCTATTCCCGCGTGAAGGGAGAACTGGAAGACGCGCTGCGCGCGATGGGCTGGCCAAGCCTGTGCCTGTTGCGGCCGTCAGTCATCGCTGGCGACCGCCACGAGTCGCGGCCGCTCGAACGCCTCAGCGAGACACTGCTCAGGTT
>JBAVJR010000563.1:0-3440 GCA_049687855.1 Steroidobacteraceae bacterium
GCCGTCGCGCAGCCGGCGGATCGCGCGGCGCACGCAGCGTTCGGCGTTGTCCTGCACGTGGCGCATGTACGCGAGCAGCGTGGCGCCTCCATGGTCCGCCGCGGCGCGCCGCAGTTCGCGCTCGCCACGGGAATTGGCCGCCAGTTGCGCCCGCAGATCCGCGAGATTCTGCGGGAAGTTCCGTGCAGGCCACGGGTTGTCGCAGAACAACTGGCGCAGCCGTTCTGCATCGAGCGCTCCGTAGCGCATGATGCGCGTCGGCTCCACCAGCGCGCCTTCGTCGGCGATGGTGCGGCTGTCCGGTGGCATGGAGCCGGGCGAGATGCCGCCCACGTCGGCGTGGTGCGCACGCGAGGCCGTGAAGAATTCGACGCGGGCGCCACTTGCGTCGAAGACCGGCGAGACGACCGTCATGTCGGGCAGGTGGGTACCGCCGGCGTACGGCGAGTTCACGAGGTAGGCATCGCCGGCGCGCAAGTCGCCGCCGAACGTGTCGAGCACGGCGGCCACGCTCGCGCCCATCGATCCCAGGTGCACCGGCATGTGCGGCGCATTGGCCACGAGGTTCGCCGCGGCATCGAAGATCGCGCACGAGAAATCGAGGCGCTCCTTGATGTTGACCGAGCTGGCAGTGTGTTGCAGTACCGCGCCCATCTGCTCCGCGACGTGCATGAACAACGCGTTGAACACCTCGAGTCGCATCGGATCGGGCCCGGTGGCGGACGCATCCGGGTGACCGCTGCCCCGTGCGGACTGCGACCGGTTTAGGACAACCAGGCCGCTCGGTGCGACGCGGCCCGCCCAGCCGGGGGCGATCCAGCTCGTCGCACCGTCTTCACAGAGCAGCATGGGGCCGTTCAGCTGCGCGCCCGGTGAGAGATCGCGCCGCGCGACGACCGGCACCGTGCGTAAGACGCCCTCGATCCATACCGAGGCGTTCGCAGCCGGCGTCGGGGCGTCGGCGGGCAACGGAACCTTGCCGGCGGCCACGTTCGGTGCCGCCGTCACACGCTCGATGGCTTCGGCCATGACCGAGCCGATGACCAGCGGCGCTGTTTCGTCGGCAAAGCCATAGAGCTGGGCGTGCGCCTCGAAGAATGCGACGCGCAGCGCGTCAGCAGGCTGCCAGGGCAGCTCGAGCGTGGTGTCGGAGCCCGCGAGCCGCACGTGCGCACTGCTGCGTATCTCGACGCGCGACCCGTCGATGCCCTGGCGCAACAGGTCAGCACGCGCGTCGGTTTCGAGTCCGTTCAATGCCTGTCTGCCGGCCGCATACCCCGCCGCATCGAGTGCGGCCTCGACGGTGCGACGGCGTATTGCGCGACGACCGGTCAAGCCGATGCCATAAGCGGACAGCACGCCCGCCAGCGGATGCAGCAACACTTCGTCGGCACCGAGCAGCCCGGCCACGGCGCACGCATGCTGTCCCGCCGCGCCGCCAAAAGCGAGCAGGCCGAAGCGTGCGGGGTCCTCGCCGTGGTGCAAGGCGAGCTCGCGGATCGCGTTGGCCATGCGCGCGCAGGCGACCTGCAGGAAGGCTTCGGCCAGGGCTTCCACGCTGTACTCGAGTCCCGATTCGTCGCTGGCTGCGGCAGCCAGCTCGGCGAGTCGCGCGCGTGAGGCAGTCGGATCGATCGGTTGATCACCCGTCGGGCCGAAGACCTGGGGAAAACGATCCGCCGGAATGCGTCCCAGCACGACGTTGCAATCCGTGATCGTTGCGGGGCCGTTGCGGCGGTAGCACGCCGGTCCGGGATCGGCGCCGGCGGAGGCGGGACCCACCTGCAGGCGGCCGTCGGCGAACCGCAGCACCGAACCGCCGCCCGCGGCGATCGTCGTGACGTCGACCAGCGGGGTCTGCAACCGCACACCGTCGATCTCGGCGGCAAACCGCCTGGGGATGCCGCCGGTGGACAGGCTGACGTCCGTCGACGTACCGCCCATGTCGAAGCCGATCAGCCGGCGCGGGCCTTCGGCGGTACCGGCGGCAATCATGCCGACCACGCCTCCGGCGGGACCCGACAAGACGCCGTTCACGCCGCGAAAGCCCGCGGCGTCGACGAGCCCGCCGTTGCTCTGCATGAAGGCGACGGTCGCGTCGCCATGCACCGCGCGCAGGCTTGCGCGGAAACTCTGCGTGTAGCGCAGCAGAACGGGCGAGAGGTAGGCGTCGGCTACAGTCGTGTCACCGCGCGCCACGAAGCCCAGCAGCGGTGCGGCAGCGTGCGACGCGATCACCTCGGCGAATCCCGCCGCGCGTGCAATCGCCGCGGCGCGGATCTCGTGGGCTGGATGCCGGAACCCGTGCAGGAACGCAATGGCAACGGCTTCGATACCCGCTGCCCGCGCTGCCGACAGCGCGCGGCCGAGCGCGTCTTCATCCAGTGGAGTCAGCACCTGTCCACGGGCATCCAGGCGCTCGGGGACTTCGACCACCTCCCGGTACAGCGGCGCTGGGCGACGGATGGCGCGCGCGAAGATGTCGGGCCGATCCTGGTACCCGATCAGCAGCGCGTCGCGCATGCCCTGCGAGGTGACCAGGAGCGTCGGTGCACCCGCGCGCTCCAGCAATGCGTTGGTGGCGACGGTCGTGCCGAGCCGCACCGAAGTCACGCGACGGCCGCAGGCATCGCCGTGCTGGTCGAGCAGCAAGCCGATGCCGCGCAAGGCCGGGTCGGCCGGTCGATGCGGGTCCCGCGACAGGACCTTGCAGGTGTGCAGCGAACCGTCCGGCGCAGTGCCGACGACGTCGGTAAACGTGCCGCCGCGGTCCACGGCGAACGCCCAACCGACCCTTGCGCGTTGTGCAGTGTGGGGCAATCGCAACCGACTCCAGTCCGGCTTCAACGCTCGATGGACCATGGCTCACGGATGCCTCATCCGGGCCCGCGAACATTCTGTCAGATCAGCCGTCCGACGCGTGCGGACCTGGGCAGTCGCGACCCTGCGCGGCGCCCACGGTTGCGCCGGCGGGGCGGGCAACAACAGGACGCATGGCATGATGTGAGCCATCATGCCGAAGCCTGTCAGTCCTGCCTGGCCTGCACTTTCCGTGCGCACACCCGCCGATGCTGCCGAGCGCGAGCGTCGAATCGCAGCGATCATCGGGGTCGTGCGGAAGATTCCCCGTGGCCGGGTGACAACGTACGGCTCCGTCGCGATCCGCGCCGGACTCCCGCGCCAGGCACGACTCGTCGGCAAGGTGCTTGCCGGTCTGCCACCGGACAGCGCCTTACCTTGGCAGCGAGTCGTTGCGGCCGGCGGGCGGATCGCCTTTCCGGCAGGCTCGCCTGCGCGCGGGCGGCAGATTTCCCGGTTGCGCGCCGAAGGCATCGATGCTGCGCGCGGCCGCGTGGACCTCGTCCGGCACGGCTGGGGCGTAGCCGTGGGCGATCTCGACCAGTTGCTGTGGTCGGGCGAATGAGACCCAGGCCGCGTTA
>JBAVJR010000564.1:0-19172 GCA_049687855.1 Steroidobacteraceae bacterium
AGCTGAACGCGGCCGGCTGGACGCAGGCGACCTACATCACGGTCGACACGCAGCTGCTGAGCGCGCGCGCCAACGAGCGTTTCCTTGCCGCCTTCAGCAAGGCGGTCGAGGAGTCGAAGCAGTTCGACGGCAAGCCGATGAGCGCGGCATCGCGCCGCGCGATCGACCTGCTGAAGCTCGGCGTCTCCGCGCCAGCACCCGACGATCCGGCCAAGCGGGCGGAACTGACCACGTTGCTCGCCGGCATGGACGCGAAGTACGGCTCCGCCAAGTACTGCAGGGCAGGCGAGATGGAGTGCCGCGACGAGGTGCAGCTGAAGGCGGTGCTGGAGAAGAGCCGGGATTACGACGAGCTGCTCGACGCCTGGAAGGGCTGGCACGACCAGGCCGGCGGTCTGCGTCCCGACTATGTCCGCTTCACGGAGCTCGCGAACGAAGGCGCGCGTGAACTCGGCTACAAGGACGTCGGCGCGATGTGGCGATCGGGCTACGACATGCCGGCCGACGAGTTCGCCAAGGAAGCGGCGCGGCTCTACCAGCAGGTCGAGCCGCTCTATAAGGACCTCCAGTGTTATGCGCGCGCCAAGCTCGCGCAGAAGTACGGTGACGACAAGGTGCCGGCGGGCAAGCCGATTCCGGCGCACCTGTTCGGCAACATGTGGGCCCAGCAATGGGATTCGGCCTACGACATCTTCGAACCGTATCCGGGCGTGAGCCCGCTCGACGTGGACTCGGCGCTGGTCGCGCAGCAGTACGACCCGGTCCGCATGACCAAGTCGGCAGAGGCGTTCTACCAGTCGATCGCGTTTCCTGCGTTGCCGGCGACGTTCTGGGAACGCTCGATGCTCGCGCAGCCGCGCGACCGCGACGTGCAGTGTCACGCGAGCGCCTGGCACATGGACGGCAAGCAGGACGTGCGCATCAAGCAGTGCATCCGCCCCACGGCCGAGGAACTGCGCACGATCTATCACGAGCTCGGCCACGTGTATTACTACCTCTGGTACAGGGACCAGCCGTTCATGTTCCAGAACGGCGCGCACGACGGCTTCCACGAGGCGGTCGGCGACACCGTCACGCTGTCGATGACGCCGGCGTACCTTGCGAAGATCGGCCTGGTGCCAGAGTCGAAGCCCAGCACGGAAGCGGTGATCAACCAGCAGATGAAGATGGCGCTGGAGAAGATCGCGTTCCTGCCGTTCGGCAAGATGATCGACGAGTGGCGCTGGCAGGTGTTCTCGGGCCAGGTCAAGCCGGAGAATTACAATGCAGCGTGGTGGGCACTGCGCGAGAAGTACCAGGGCATCCGGCCGCCGGTGGAGCGCACAGAGGCCGACTTCGACCCGGGCGCGAAATACCACATCCCGGCCAACACGCCGTACACGCGGTACTTCCTGTCGTTCATCGTGCAGTTCCAGTTCCAGAAGGCTCTCTGCGACGCGGCCGGGTTCAAGGGCCCGCTGTCGGAATGCTCCGTCTACGGCAACGAGGAAGCCGGCAGGAAGTTCGGTGCGATGCTCGCCAAGGGCGCGAGCCAGCCGTGGCAGGACACGCTCTATGAGCTGACCGGCACGCGGCAGATGGACGGCTCGGCGATCATCGAGTACTTCAAGCCGTTGCAGGGCTGGCTCAAGCAGCAGAACAAGGGCAAGACCTGCGGCTGGTAAGGCCCTCATCTTCGGCAAGTCCCGCGCGTCCTAGGCATTTCCGCTGAGCCTTCGGGGCCGCGGACTGGGCGTTCTTCCAGTACATTCGGTCCAGTCACAGCGACGGATCAGCGGGACGCGGCACGTCCCTGGCACCGGATGCGGATCGACCGATACGTTCACGACGAACGCCTGACGTGGGGCGCCGCGTCGGTATTGCTCGTCGTGACCGTACTGCACGTCGCCGGCATTGGGCGGCTCCTGCTGACCCGCCCGGAAACGGCAGACGACGAGCCGCGACCCCCCATCTTCGAGGTGAGCCTGCTCAAGCTGCCGCCGCCACGCCTGCCGCCGGAGGTGCAGCAGGCACCGGACACCGCGACCGACGCGGTCAAGCAGCAGCGGCCCAGAGTGACGCGCCCGGTGCCGATCCTCGTGGACACGCCCACCACGAATCCCGTGCCGCCCGACACCCAGGTCAAGCGTTACGAAATGGGTGACGAACTGCTGCCGGGCGAGCCCGGCCCGCCGATGCCCGAAGGCGCCGTCGATGGGGACTCGACCGCATCCGCCACCGCCGAGCAAACCCCCGTCTACTGGAAGATGAAGCTGATCGAGATGAAGCGGCCCAACTACCCGCCGCGCTGCCTGCGCTTGGGGATCGAAGGCACGGTGCGCCTGCGCGTGCTGGTCGGCGAGGACGGGCGGCCGCAGGACGCGACCATCGGCACGAGCAGCGGCGACGCAGGCCTCGACCAGGCGGCGCTCGATGCCGTGCGCACATGGCGGTTCGAGCCGGCGAAGCGCGACGGCGTGCCGTTGCGCGCCTGGTGCATCGTCCCCATCACTTTCTCGTTGCAAGACTGACTACAGGATCCGGCCATGCATCCCACCGAAGCCCTGACCACGATGAGTTTCGCCAACTTCCTGCGCGAGACGGACGCCGTCGGGCTGTTCGTCTTCGGGCTGCTGGTCCTGATGTCGATCGTCTCGTGGTACTTCATCGTCCTGAAGGCCGCGCGGGTCGTCCGGATTCGCACGCGCTCGCACCACGTCGTAACGACGTTCTGGAAGACGCCGACGGAACAGGCTCTTGGTTACCTCGAGCAACAGCCTGACTGGGAGCCGTTCTCCAAGATCGCGCTCGACGGTGAATTCGCCATGGAGCATCACGATCGCCTCACCGAAGAGCGCGTCGCGGGCACGCTGCACCGGGCCGAGTTCCTCGACCGCTCGCTGCGTTCCTCGATCAACCGCGAGACGGAACGCCTCGAAACCGGTCTCACCTTCCTTGCGACCGTCGGCAGTACGGCCCCGTTCGTCGGCCTGTTCGGTACGGTGTGGGGAATCTTCCATGCGCTCGTGCGCATCGGCGCGACCGGCGAAACCTCGCTCGACCAGGTGGCGGGACCCGTGGGCGAAGCACTGATCATGACGGCGCTCGGCCTCGCCGTCGCGGTGCCAGCCGTGCTCGGCTACAACCTGCTGGTGCGCAACAACCGCGTGATCATCGCGAGCTTCCACGCATTCGCCGAGGACCTGCTCGCCTACCTCACGACCGGCGCGCGCGTGCCTTCCTCGATGGACCACCATCGCGCGCATCGCCTGCAGCAGCAGGCGGCCTGAAGCTCACACGCGGGAGACGGCTATGGCATTCAGTGGACTTGGCGGCGGCAGCGGCACCCCACACTCGGCCCCGATGGCCGAGATCAACATGATCCCGCTCGTGGACGTCATGCTGGTACTGCTGATCATCTTCATGATCACCGCGCCCCTGGTCGCCCACAAGATCAAGATCGACCTGCCGCAGGCATCGACCGTGCTGCTCGAAGAGAAGCCGGACACGATCGTCATCGCACTCATGGCCGACGGCAAGATGTTCCTGAACGACGTACCGATCGATCGCTTGCGGCTGGTCGAGCGTCTCGCTGCCGAAGCGCAGCGCAAGCCGCAGCCGGAACTGCACCTGCACGTCGACCGCACGCTGCAGTTCCAGTCGCTCGCCACGGTCATGGCCGACGCGCAGAACGCGGGCATGGTCAAGGTTGGCATCGCGACGGAACCGATCAAGGGCAAGGAGGGCGGCTGACGGACCGCGAGGAGTGACAGATGACGCTCACCGTGACGCTCGAGTTTGCGGAAGAAGATCTCGACTACTTTCGTTCGCTGATGCATCGCGTGCGGGTTCGGAACGGACAGCGTCCTCCACGCGAGGTCGCCGCTGCAGCCTTGGCGGAAGTGGAGCGTTTGCAATCGACAGCGCGCTCCCCGTTCGTCCGGCGCCGCATCGACCGTGTTGCATCGCTGGTGGCCATGCTGGAGGACCCGGAGTGGCAGTTGCCCGAGCTCGAGCGCGGCCGCGTGCTCGATGGCCTCGCCTACGTCGCCGACGTCGAGGACCTCGTTCCGGACAACGTGCCTGTGCTTGGCCTGGTGGACGATGCGATCATGCTGGAACTGCTGTTGCGCGAACTCCGGCACGAACTCGAGGCCTACGAGGAGTTCGATGAGTACCGTCGCGACGAAGCGCCGCGCCGCGACAAGCCCGGCGTGCACCGCACGGTTTCGCGCGAGGACTGGCTCGCGTCACGTCGCGAGGCGCTGCACGCAAGGATCCGGGAGCGTCGCGATCGCGATCTCGAGCGGGACGGCGATGCGTACCGGTTGATCACGCGCTTCTAGCGGCTGGCGCCATAGATGAAACTCGCAGACGCGCTGATCAAGGCACTCGTCGATCATGGCGTCCAACAGGCTTTCGGCCTCCCGGGAGATTTCGCCCTGCCGTTGTTCAAGGCGCTCGATGAATCGAAGCGGCTGCCGCTCTTCATGCTCAGCCACGAGCCAGGGGTCGGGTTTGCGGCCGATGCGGCTGCCCGCATCGGATCCGCTCCGTCCGCAGCATTCGTGACGTACGGAGCCGGCGCACTGAACATGCTCAATGCCGTCGCCTCGGCCTATGCCGAGCAGGTTCCCGTCGTCGTGGTGTCCGGCGCGCCCGGGACACACGAGGGGCGGGGCATGCTGAAGCTGCACCACCAGGTGAAGACGCTCGACTCGCAGATGATCATCTACCGCGAGGTCACCTGCGACCAGGCGCGGCTCGACGATCCGCGCCGCGCGCCGGCGGACATCGCGCGCGTGCTGTCGAGCTGCATCACGCACTCACGGCCGGTCTACTTCGAGTTTCCTCGCGACCTCGTCGATGCTCCATGCGAGCCGGTCCGTGCCCTGCCGGCGCCCGTCGTCGCCATGGACGCCGCCAGCGACTGCGTCGACGAGGTGCTCGAGCGCATCGGGCGCGCGAAGTCGCCCGTGATGATGCTGGGCGTGGAGGTGCGGCGCTTCCGGCTCGAGGCGCCGGTTGCCCGGTTGGCGCGCCAGCTCGGCATTCCGGTCGTGACGTCGTTCATGGGTCACGGGCTGCTGCCGGCGCAGGACTCGCCGCTGGTAGGCGCATACCTCGGCACCGCCGGCGAACCCGGCATCACGCACCTGGTCGAGGACTCGGACTGCCTGGTGCTGCTCGGCGTCACGCCTTGCGACACGAATCTCGGCGTCTCGGAGCATGCGATCGCTCCGCGCACGACGATCCTGGCGCACAACCGGTCCGTCGGCGTAGGCCATCACCGGTATCCGGACGTGCCGCTCGCGGCGCTGGTCGAAGGCCTGCTGGCCCGCCTCGTGCGCGAGCCACGCACGCCGCGTGTCCTGCCCGGCCTGCAGATCCAATCACCGGCCCCGTTCGTTGCCGACGCGGCGCCCCTGTCGCCGACCGACATCGCGGCCGCGATCAACGACGCGTTCACCCGGCACGGACCCATGCCCATGGCTGCCGACATGGGCGACTGCATGTTCGCCGCGTTCGACATCGGCCACTCCGAACTCGTCGCTCCCGGCTACTACGCCAGCATGGGGTACGGCGTGCCGGCGGGTCTCGGCCTGCAGGCTGCGACCGGGCGACGTCCCCTGGTCCTGGTGGGCGACGGCGCGTTCCAGATGACCGGCTGGGAACTCGGCAACTGCCGGCGCTACGGCTGGGATCCGATCGTCGTCGTGTTCAACAACCGCAGCTGGGAAATGCTGCGCGTGTTCGAGCCGGGTTCGTCGCTGTATGCGCTCGACGACTGGGACTTCGCCGGCTGCGCCGCGCCGCTGGGCGGCGTCGGAGTGCGCGTCAATACACGCCGCGAGTTCGCGGCGGCCCTCGAGCGGGCGATCGGCGAGCGTGGCCGCTTCCAGCTGATCGACGCCACGCTGCCGCGCGGGTCGGTCTCGACGTCGCTCGCGCGGTTCGTCGCGACGCTGAAACAACGTCAACGCGTCGCGCCTGGCGACTGAGCGGACGCTGCCGTTTTCGTATTGCGCTGCGAACCCTGGCACGGATAATGCCGCTCATGCGGCTGCAACCGGTGCACGAGCGTCAGTGACGCCCGCGATCACGCCTGGAGGTCTGAATGATGAGCGCTCCGCCTGATGATGACTTGGCGGATGACGATCTCGACGTTACCGCCAAACTGCCGATTTTGAGCGCTGCGGACAGCGTCGACGCGCCGCCCGATGTGGACGACGCCACGGGAGAGTACCGGACGCAGCCGGGTGCGACCGCCGCGCCGCGCGTCGAGGCGGCCGGGCACTGGGACCTGGCGGATGAACTCGTCTCGGTGCGGGACCGGATCGTCAGCCTGGAAGCCGCGCTGGCGGATACCGAGACCAAGCTCGCCCAGCTGCATGCACGCCATGATTCCCTGCAGTCCGACCACGCCGACTTGCTGAACCACAGCCAGGGAGTGTCGCGGGATCGTGACCGCCTCGCCGAGGAAAGCCTGCTTTTGCTGGCAAGCCGGCAACAGCTGCAGGATCAGCTGGAGCAGCAACGCGTCGAGTCGAGTACCGCGCTGCGGAATCTGCAGCAGTCGCTTGAACACCAACATCGTACTGGTGGTGAACTGCAGCGGCAGCTGACGGAGCAGCGCGCAGAGGCAGAGCAGTTGCGCCAGCAGCATGCGCGCCAGATCAGTGACCTGACCCGGCAGCTGGAGGAGCAGCGGCAGCATGGCGCAGCGCTGCACACGGAGTTGCTGACTGCGCAGCAGCAGTTCACGGAGCAGCATGCCTCGGCTGCTGCACTGGCGCGCAGCATGGCGCAGGCCCTGCTCCAGAAGGACGATCTGCAGCGCTCCCTGTTGGCTCGTGAGCAGCGGATTGCCGCGCTGGAAGGCCGCTTCAGCGATACGTCAGCGCAGCTCGCCAGTGCGATCGCCAATGGAGAATCGCTGCTGCAGAGCGTGGCGACACACCAGCAGGAGATCAGCGAACGAGCCCGGCAGGCGGCCGAGCTGCAGCGTGACCTGAAGCTGGCGGGCGAGCGCATCGCGCATCTGGTCAGCCAGGTTGAAGTCGAAAAATCGCATTGGCGCTCGGCGGAACAGGACAACGAGCGCCTGTGCCAGACGGTTGCAACCGACCGTGAGACACTCGAGAACACGCGCCGTGAACTGTCGGAACGCCAGGCGGAAATCGGCGCCTTGCAGGACGAACTGAACCGCGCCGTGATCGAGAACGGCCAGTTGGGTCAGCAGCTCGCCGAGCGCAACGCCTCGCTGAATGCGCGTCAGGAGGTGATTGCCAGGCAGGATCAGGAGCTACGGGTACTGCAGGAAGCGCAGGCCGCCCTGGTGCAGCGTGAAGCAACGCTGCTGGACAGCGTGATGCTGTTGCGTGAGGAGCTGGGGCAGGCGCAAGGGGCCCTGCAGAAGCGGGTGGAACTGCACGTATCCGATGTCCGCTCACTGGAAGCCGAACGTGAGCAGCGACACCAGCTGAGCATTGAAGTGGGGGGCCTTGGTGAGCAGCTGGAGCGGTTGGAGTTGCAGCTGCGGGAGCGCGACAGGCTGGCGCTGGAGCAGGCACGCGAGCTGGACGGGGTCAACAGCGCCAATCAGGAATTGACCGAACAGATCAGACACCATGACCAGACCGTGGCGGTGCAGGCCGAGCGCATTGCCGATTTGTCTGCGACCTTGCAACGCCTGCAGGATGAGAGCGCACGCCAGGACGATCTGCTGCAGCAGGCGCGACTGGAACTGGAAGCCAAGCACCTTGAACAGGGCGCCAGCGCCCGGCAGGTCGAGGCTCTGCAGGTCGAGCTGCACCAGCATGTCGAGGCGATGCAGGCCATTCGTCGCGACATCCACCAGGTGGCGTTGCAGACCCGCAAGGACGAGGGCGGGAAGCTACTCAGGACCCTGACGCGGGAAGATGCCGAGGGCGTCGTGCATCTGCTCAACAAGAGTTCCATGTCGATCGGCCGCGGCAATGAATGCGACATCCGGCTTCTGTCCAGTTCGATCAGCCGGTATCACGCAGTTCTCAGGATCAGCCACGACGCCGTCATCTTCGAAGACATGAACAGCACCAATGGCTGCTTCGTCAACGGCCGGCGTATCAAGCGGCAGTTGCTCAAGGATGGCGACAGGCTGAAGGTGGGCGCGGTGCCGCTGCGCTTTGGCATCCGCGCCACGCAGGACTGACCGGCTCCAACGCAGCAAGGTGCTGTCGAATCACCCACCTGGCGCGTGCGGGAGAGGGAGTGCATGCTGGTGACACTGCCTCAGATTCGCATAAGTTTCGCGTAGATCGGCGCAACCCAGGAACCGAACAGCCGCACCGCGTAGTGCGACAGCTGCGCGTCGAAGCCGACGCGCCAGTGTGCCCGCCGCCCGTGTGCGGCCCGCCAGACCATGGCGGCGACGTCATCGGCCCTGGCCTTGACGCCCATCGTCTCGATCGACGCGGCCTTCCATTGCGCATTCCGCACCATGCCGGTGTCGACGTAGGCGACGTAGATGCCGCAGACGTTGATGCCCTGGGGGCGGTACTCGATGTTGAGCGCCTCGGTGTAGCCGCGCACGAAGAACTTCGTTGCGCTGTAGACCGCGTGATGCGGCGAGCCGTACTCGGCGGAGGTCGACGCCATGGCGATCATGTGCGCGCCGGGGGCAGCACGCCTGAGGTGGGGCAGCGCCGCGTCGAACGTGTGCATCACGCCCTTGACGTTGACGTCGACCTGCAGGTCCTTCTGTGCGGCGGTGACCTGGTCGTCAGGGGCCATGAACAGGACGCCTGCATTGGCAAAGACGGCATCGAGCTTGCCGCCGTGCCGTGCGGCGAAGTCGTCGATCGCCGGCGCGAGGGAAGCGCGATCCCGCACGTCCGCCACGTACGGCGTGAAGCGGTCGCGACCGATCGCGTCGGCGAGGCCATTCACAGGTTCGGGCCGCAGGTCGCAGCCGCCGACGTGCCAGCCCTCCGCCGCGAAACGCCGTGCAGTTGCGGAACCGATGCCGCCGCCGGCGCCGGTGATGAAGATGGACATGGTTCGACTGGTCATAGCGCACGCTCATCTGAAAATTCGATTCGGGCCAGCCCGGTCATGGCATTGCATTTGCGGCTGCCGGCCTCTCTAATGCCGCAACTCACCCGCCGGGACGCACCCATGACCGCAGCTCAGGCCCCCGCGCAACTTACTCCCCGCGCCATCATCCTCGCCATCGTCCTCGCGGTCCTGCTCGCCGCCGCCAACACTTACCTCGGGCTCTTCGCCGGGCTCACGATCGCATCCGCGATTCCCGCGGCCGTGGTCTCGATGGCCGTCCTGCGGGTGCTCGGCGGCAGCACGATCCTCGAGAACAACATCGTGCAGACCGGCGCGTCGGCGGGATCTTCGATCGCCTCCGGCGTGATCTTCACGATCCCGGCACTCGTCATCCTCGGGTACTGGACCGATTTCCGCTACGGCTGGGTGCTCGCGATCGCAGGCCTCGGCGGCATCCTCGGCGTGTTCTTCTCGGTGCCGCTGCGGCGCTCGCTGATCATCGAGCAGAACCTCAGGTTCCCCGAAGGCGTGGCAGCCGCCGAAGTGCTCAAGGCCGGAGACAACCCGGCGCAGGGCGTGAAGCTGCTCGGGCTGGCGGCGCTCGGGGGTGGCCTCGCGAAGCTCGCGGCCGGCAGCGGCCTGCGCATGATCCCCGACACCGCAGCCGCCAGCGGCTTCTTCGGCAAGTGGCTCGCCTATTTCGGCACCAACCTCTCGCCCGCGCTGCTCGGCGTCGGTTACATCGTGGGCCTCAACATCGGTGCGCTCGCTCTCATCGGCGGCATGATTTCCTGGAGCGTCGCGATCCCCATCTACGCGGCCCATTTCCTGCAGGACAACGCGCCGCTGGCACAGCAGCTCGCGGGGGCCGATGCCGAGACCATGGCCAATGCCATCTGGTCGGCGCAGGTCCGTTACCTCGGCGTGGGCGCGATGCTCGTCGGCGGCATGTGGGCGCTGGTGTCGATCCGCAGCTCGCTCGCCTCGGGCATCCGCAGCGGCCTCGAGGCCACGCGTGCCGGCGCGGCACGGGCCACGTCGCACACCGAGCAGGACCTGCCGATGAAGGCGATCCTGGTCGGTCTCGTGCTGTTCACGATCCCGCTCTTCGTCCTCTATCAGCTGATCGTCGACAACATCGGCATCAGCCTGGTGATGACGGTGATCATGATCGTCGCGGGCTTCGTGTTCACGTCGGTCTCGGCGTACATGGCCGGCCTCGTCGGCTCGTCGAACAACCCGGTCTCGGGCATCACCATCTGCACCATCCTGTTCGCGTCATTGCTGCTGGTCGCGCTGATGGGACGCGGCGCCGCGCTCGGCCCGGTGGCCGCGATCATGATCGGCTCGGTCGTGTGCTGCGCGGCCTGCATCGGCGGCGACAACCTGCAGGACCTGAAGGCCGGGCAACTCGTCGGCGCGACGCCGTGGCGGCAGCAAGTGATGCTGGCGATCGGTGCCGCCAGCTGCGCGCTCGTCATGGCTCCCGTCCTCAACCTGCTGCTCAAGGCCTACGGTATCGGCGCGCCCACCGCCGAACATCCGAATGCACTGATCGCCCCGCAGGCCACGCTGATGGCTTCGGTCGCCAAGGGCATGTTCGGCGGCGAACTGCCCTGGGGCATGATCTCGATCGGCGCGCTGATCGGCGTCGGCATCATCCTCGTCGACGAGTACCTCAAGCGCGTCAAGGCGCCGTTCCGCGCACCCGTGCTCGCCGTGGCGGTCGGCATCTACCTGCCGCTCGAGCTGTCGGTGCCGATCTTCGCCGGCGGCCTGATTGCGCACCTCGTCGAGCGCAAGCTGGGCATCCGCGGCGATTCGCCGCAGGCAGAGCGCGCGAAGCAGAATGGAATCCTGTTTGCGGCCGGCCTGATCACGGGCGAGGCGCTGATGGGCATCTTCATCGCCATCCCGATCGTGATGTCGGGCAGCGCGGACGTACTGGCACTCGGGTCGGGGCTGCAGTTCGGCGAAGGGCTCGGCCTCGCCGTCGTCGCCGGGCTTGCGTTCTGGCTGTACCGCGTCGGCGCCAGTCGGGCCGCATGAGTTCACAAGGATGGTGAGACTGCGCGAAGCGCGGCGACGGCCCGGGCGATGACCGGCTTCAAGGCACGCCTGTACGCGTGCTTCGCGCTCGTCTACCTGGTCTGGGGATCGAGCTTCCTCGTGATCCGCGTCGGTGTCGCGGACCTGCCGCCACTGCTCTTTGCGGCTGGTCGCGCCTTCATCGGCGGCTTCGTGCTGCTCGCGCTCGCGCTGTACCGTGGCTATCGCCTGCCGAGCACCGCGCACGAATGGAAACTGATGTGCTTCTTTGCAATCGTCCTGATCGCGTTGAGCAGCGGCCCGTCCACGTTCGCGCTCAAGCACCTGCCGTCCAACGAGGTCGCGCTGCTCAACGCCAGCCTGGCCTTGTGGATAGCAGGGCTCGGGACCCTCGGGCCGAAAGGACAGCGGCTCTCGAGGATCAGCCTGCTCGGATTGCTGCTCGGCTTCATCGGCGTGGCGCTGCTGGTCTGGCCAGCGGACTTTCGGCCCACGCCGCAAATCGGGTGGCAACTGCTGGTGCTGGCGGCTGCCATGGTCTGGTCGGCCGGAACGATCACTTACCGCAACATGACCCTGGCCGTGGGCCCCATCGGCTTCAACGCCATCATCATGCTGCTCGGCGGCCTGATGCTGTTCGTCGCGGGTGCCGCGTCCGGCGAATTGCCACGCTGGCACTGGGGCCTGCCCGGGGTGCTCGCGCTGGTCTTCCTCGGCGTGTTCACCTCGGAGGTGACCTACTCGGCCTTCACGTGGCTGATGAAGAACGCGCGCACGGATCGCGTCGCCACGTTCGCCTACGTGAACCCGGCCATCGCGACGGTGCTGGGCTGGCTTGTGCTCGGCGAAACGCTCACGCCGCAGCAGGTGCTGGGCATGCTCGTGGTGCTCGGCGGCGTCGTACTGGTGACGATGCCGCACCGCTACTTCTAGCCGCTTGAACTCAGCGGCGGGCGGTGAACTTCTCGAACCTGCCCGACGAGCCGATCAGGCCCGAAGCGGCCCACGAGACGATGCCGACGATGATCGCGGCTCCCACCGCGGTCCAGAAGCTCGAGATCGTGAAGCCAGGGACGACCCAGGCCACGAGCGCGACCATGCCGGCGTTCAGCACCAGCAGGAACAGGCCGAGCGTCACGATCGTGATCGGCAGCGTCAGGATGAAGGCGAGCGGACGCACGAAGGCGTTGACGACGCCGAGCAGCACCGCGGCCAGCGCGAGCTTGGAGGGCGTGGTGAAGTGCAACCCGTCGAGCAGCTGGCTTGCCACCCACAGGCCCAATGCGGAAATCGCGGCACGCAGCAGGAATCCAACCATGTCGAGCGCTCCTTCTTGGAGGGCGCAGGGCGCCACCTGTTGACCTGCGCGCGATGGTAATGGAATCTGCCCCCGGTCACACCCATCCCGGCCACCCCGGAAGCGAGAACCCATGGACTTCGTCGCCATCGTCGCCGTGCTCGCCCTGATGCAGTACATCTACTTCGCGGTCCTGGTCGGCCAGGCGCGCGGCAAGTTCGGCGTGAACGGTCCGGCGGTCACGGGGCATCCCGTCTTCGAGCGCTACTTCCGTGTCCAGATGAACACGCTCGAGCTGTTGATCGCACTGCTGCCGGGACTCTGGCTGTTCGCGTACTACGTCAGCCCGACGTGGGCCGCGCTCCTCGGCGCGGTCTACCTGGTGGGTCGCTTCGTGTACCTGCGCAGCTACGTGGCGGATCCCGCGAAGCGCGGCGCCGGTTTCGGCCTGAGCATGCTGCCGATCTTCGCCCTGCTGCTCGGGGCGCTGATCGGCGCCGGTTCAGCGCTGCTGCGCAGCTGACTCCGTCTTGACCGCCGCGTAGTGCGTGCCGAGCCCGCGGTCTCTCAGGTACTGGAGGGCCGTGAGGACCGCGGCATCCTGCATCGGCGTGACCGGCGCATGCCTTGCCTGGTCGCTCTCGGTCGGGCCGATCGCGATGTCAGGCTGGATCCCGCGTTCGTGAATCGACGTGCCGGACGGCGTGAAATAGAGCGAGGTCGTGAGCTTCAGGGCCTGGCCGTCGCGCAACGGGATCACCGTCTGCACGGAGCCCTTGCCGAAGGTGCGTTCACCCATCAACGTCGCGCGCCCGTGATCACGCAGCGCGCCGGCAACGATCTCCGACCCCGACGCCGAACCGCCGTCGACCAGCACGACCAGCGGCTGGCCGTCGAGCGCATCGCCCGGCGTCGCGGACATTTCGAAACGGGACTCGGGCGTGCGGCCGTCGGCGCGCACGATCACGCCGGAATCGAGGAAGGCGTCGGCGACGCTCACGGCCGATTCGAGCACGCCGCCCGGATTGCCGCGCAGGTCGAGCACGAGACCGCGCAACGGATGGAACGCCGCCCTCGGCGCCTCGTGCACGAGCGCCGACAGGGCCTGCACCAGGTCGTCCGGCGTGGAGTCGCTGAACTGCGTGATGCGGACATACCCGAAGCCACCGGGAAGCGGTTCCGCGCGCACTGAATGCACATGCACTTCGCCGCGCTCGAGCGAGAATACCAGCGGTTCCGGTTCGCCCTTGCGACCGACTGCAAGCTTGACCTGCGTGCCCGGTACGCCGCGCATGCGGCCGATCGTCTCGTCGAGCTTGTCGGCAGTGACGGGCTGGCCGTTGACGGCCAGCACGACGTCGCCGGAATGCACGCCCGCTTTCGCGGCAGGCGAGCCTTCGATCGGCGTCACGACGACCACGCGGCCATCCTGAGCGGAGACTTCGATGCCTACGCCGGTGTAACTGCCGGTCGTCGCAGCGCGCATCTCGTCGTATGCGGCGGCGTCGAGAAAAGCGGAATGCGGATCGAGGTTGGAGACGATGCCCTTCACGGCGGCCTCGTCGAAGGTCGAGTCGGGGACCGGTTGCACGTACTCGCGACGGATGCGGCCCACCACTTCGTCGAGCAGCTGATGGCCGGCGGCCGGCTTCACCGTCGTCGCGGCCACGGCCGGCGGGACCGCCCGCGGGGCGGTCAACCACTGCGGTGCGCGGGCGAGGCCGTACCCCAGGGCGATGCCGGCCACCGCGGCCAGCAGGATGTACGAACGGGCAGTCACTGGGATCAGGCGGTCTTGGTGTCGGCGGAGCGCCCAATGGTAGCGCCAACCAGTGCGCCCAGCACCTTCTCGAGCGGCATGGGCCGTCCGATGTGGAAACCCTGCCCGTAATCGACCCCCAGCGCGCGGGTGGCCTGCCAGATCGCTTCGCTTTCGACGCATTCCGCGACGGTCTTGAGCTTCATGGCGCGGGCAAGCTGGACGATGGCGCTCAGCATCGCCTGGGAGCGGTCGTCGGTCACGACGTCGCGGACGAAGATGCCGTCGATCTTCAGGTGCGTGACCGGCAGCGTCTTCAGGTAGGTGAGCGAGCTCAGGCCGCGGCCGAAATCGTCGAGGGCGACGTCACTGCCCAGGTCGCGCAACCGGCGGATGAGTGCCTCCGCGCGGACGATGTTGGCGACGGCCGCCGTCTCGGTGACCTCGAACGACAGCAGTCCGCGCGGCAGTTTGCTGCCGCGCAGCGCGGTATCCATGAAGACGGCGAAGTCCGCGTCCCCGAGCGACTGCCCCGAGATGTTCACCGCGAAACACGCCCGCATTTCGTGCAGTCGCGCGGCATGCGGCGCCAGCAATTCGATCGCGTGGCGCACGACCCAGCGGTCGATGGCAGGCGCGATCTGGTAGCGCTCGGCGGCCGAGAGGAATTTTTCCGGCGGTATGCTTTCGCCCTTCTCGTCGTTCATGCGCAGCAGCAGCTCGAATTTCGGCGTCGCGGGCGCGTCGCTGAACGGCACGACGGTCTGCGCCTCGAGCCGGAAGCGGTGGTCCTGCAACGCCGAGCGCACCGTGCTGATGAGCGTCAGGTCGGTGTAGCGGCGCACGATGCTCTGGTCGCCGTCGAAGTACGTTTCGACCCGGTTGCGGCCGCGATCCTTGGCGGCTTTGCACGCAATCTCTGCCGACGCGAGCGCGTGCGACAGCGGATGGTTGCCCTCGATGACGTTCGCCACGCCGAAGCTGGCGGTCACGTCGACCTGCTGCCGTTCGCGCAGGAAGCCGAGCCGCTCGAACGAAAGCCGCAGGTTGTCGGCGATGTCATGCGTCGTGTCGATCGACGACTCGGGCACGAAGATGGCAAAACGGTCGCCCGAAATGCGGGACGCCAGCATGCGCGGCGAGAGGCTCTGCCGGATGACTTCGGCGACGCGCACGATCACCGAATCACCCACGTGCATGCCGAGGTTCTCGTTCAGCACGTGCAGGCGGTCGATGTCGACGTAGATGACGCAGTTGTCCTTCTGCAGCGCCTGTGGCGTCAGCATGACGTTGGCGCGCTTCTCGAAAGCAGGTCGCGTCAGCAGGCCCGTGGTCGGGTCGTACGAGTTCAGCAGGATGTAGGCGACGCGACGCCCGAGCAGTTCGACGATGCGCACCTGGCGCAGGTCGAAGTCCGGGGCCTGCAGGGTCTTGAACAGCACGAGCACGCCGTGAACGCGCTGGGCGCCGTGCATCACGGGGCAGGCAAGAATCTTGTACGGGATGTTCGCAAATGGCCCGGAATCGTGCGGCGCGTTGGACGTCATCGTCTGCCGGTGCAGCTGGCCCCAACCGAGCACCTGGCGATGCGTGCGCGTCAGGATCTCCGCGCCGACACGCGGCGGCGTGTCGGTTGCCGTGCGGCAGACGGCGATGTTCTTGTCCGGGATCAGGAGTGCGCCGACAGCGCAACCGAGATGGTCGACGCAACCCTGGACCAGCTTCGCGAAGTCGTCCGTCGAATTGCCACCCTCCGACTCCTCCTGCGCCGCTCCGAGCAGCAACTCCAGGTCCCGGTCACGAACGACGAGGCTGCGCTGCAGGGTGCCGATGTTCGACTGCGACGCGAGCTCGCGCTCGAGGCACTGCAGCGCCGGACGCAGGAGTCCATGCACCAGCGTGAAAGACCGGGGATCGCGGTTCGACTCGCGGCTCGTCAGGCCGACGCTGCCAAGCAGGCCGCCGGCCCCGTCGCGCAGCAGGAAGAAATAGGCAACCTGCTCGCCCGGCAGCGGTTCCGCGAAGCCGGCGCCCAACGCGCCGGGCTTCGCGAGTTCGGCGGCCTGGGCGTGCTGCTGCAGGGCCTGCAGTTCGATGTCGTCGTTGTCCTGGCTGGCCCAGACCGCCACGCCGAGGCAGTCGTAAACGACGATGGAATGCGCGCGTGGCAACAGCATCTTGAGCAGTTGCCCGTACGGGTCGAGCGATGTGCCGTTCAGCGGCTCCGGCGCATCGGAGAATGTTTCTGCGGTTGCAGCCATCGGTCCAGGCCCATCCACGGGGCAACGAATCTGATCTGGAACGGGATGATCCGGCAGAAAGCGGGGCCAAACCGTGATGCAGAACCTATTTCCGGGTGAGCCAGGTCTGCGGATCGACCGGCGTCTTGCCGCGACGGACCTCGAAATACAGGGCCGGCTGGCTGTGGCCGCCTGAGTCGCCCACGGACCCGATGACGTCGCCGGCCGCGACGGTCTCGCCGACCTTGCGGAACAGCTCTTCGTTGTGACCATAGAGGCTCATGTAGCCGCCGCCATGGTCGATGACGAGCATCAGCCCCATGCCCGGCAGCCAGTCGCCGTACACGACCCGACCCGCGTAGGGTGCGCGCACCCGGGCACCGCGCTCCGTCCCGATCAGCATGCCCTGCCAGCGCATCGAGCCCCCCGCCCGGGACTGACCGAACCTGGCCAGGACCGTGCCGTCCTGCACTGGCCACGGCAGCTTGCCGCGCAGGGGCTCGAACGGAGCTTGCCTGGCCACGGTGCCCGCAGAACCGCCCTTGCGCGCGGGCTGGGCCTGCTGCGAGCTGGCGATGGCTTTGCGCAGCTCGGTGATGAGCCGTTCGAGTGACTGCGCCTGGGACTGCAGCTGTTTCAGCTCGCCGCCCCGGGCCTTGATCTGCTGGTCGATCGCGCGCACGGCCTGGGCGCGCTGGTCCTGCGACGACTTGAGATCGGCCACCCGCCGCTCGCGTTGTTGCTCGAGCGTCTCCAGCCGGGTCTTCTCGGCCACGATCTTTTCGCGGACCAGCGCCAGGTGCTCGAGCTGGTCCTGGATGCCGCGGATGCGGTCGGCCCGGGCGCGGCCGAAGTAGCCGTAATACGCGAGCATGCGCCCGAAACTCGACGGATCTTCTTGATTCAGAAGAAGTTTCAGCTGCTCCTCGCGGCCGTTCACATAGGCCGTCCGCAGTTCGCCGGCCAGCTCGGCGCGCTCCCCATCCAGCTCCTGTTCCCGGCGCGCCTGCTCCGCTTCGAGCTCACGCACGCGCGCTTCGGCCGCCAGTCGCTGCGCCCGGATTTCGTCGAGTTCCTTGCGGGCCGACTGGACGCCAAGCTCGGCCTCGCGCAGCTGCGCGGACAGCTTGTCCCGCTTCTGTACGTCCTGGTTGACGGTCTTGCGGACCTTCTCGATCCGCTGGTTGAGCTTGCGCAGCTCGGCCTCTTTCTGCGCCGGTGTCTGCTTCGTGGCCGCCAGGACCGGCCCCGGCGCCAGGAGCAGCAGCGTCGCCGCCAACCCGGCCAGGACCCGCCCGAACGGGGCGCGAACGGACCGCACCGGGGCGGGGGCACGCGGTGCAGCAGTCGGTGTGGCGGGCAGGAATGCTGGCATCAGGCGGTCTTGGCGCAGGTTTACGGAGGCGGCGCGGGGCGGCAAATCCGCGCAAGTCTAGCCTGTCGGCGGGGACTGCTATAATTCGCGCCCCTTTTCGCCGGTCTCCCTGATGGATCGTCTCCTCGAATATGCCGCCCGCCATCCCCTGCTGGCCGGTGGCACGGTGGTGCTCGCGCTGGCCCTCGCGGCCTACGAATTCAGCCGCGCCCGCTCCGGTGGCCGGGCCGTCGGACCCACCGAAGCCGTGCGCCTGATGAACCAGGGCGCGGCGCTGGTCGACGTCCGCTCGCAGGCCGAGTTCGACTCCGGCCACATCCTGGATGCCCGGCACGTGCCGCAGGACCAGGTCGCCCAGGCTGGGGAGACGCTCAAGCGCTTCAAGGACAAGGTCGTGATCCTGTGCTGCGAAAGCGGCATGCGCTCGAGCGCGGCAGCCCGGGTGTTGCAGGCGCAGGGATTCACGCAGGTGGTCAACCTCCGCGGCGGCGTGCAGGCCTGGCGCGCAGAGAACCTGCCCCTCGTCAAGGAAGGCGGCGGCAAGACCAGGCACGAGGGGCCCAAGGCATGAACGACACCGCTCATCCTGAAATCACCATGTATTCGACGGGTTGGTGCCCGTACTGCGACCGCGCGCGCGGATTGCTCCAGCGCAAGGGCGTCACCTTCAGCGAGGTCAAGGTCGACGAAGACACGGCGAGCCGCGACCTCATGCTGAAACGCAGCGGCGGCCGCCGCACCGTGCCCCAGATTTTCATCGGCGACCGCCACGTCGGCGGTTTCGACGAACTCTATGCCCTCGACAAGGCCGGCGAGCTCGACAAGCTGCTCGGCCGCGCCTGAACCACGTAGTTACAAGGAATACTCCGCGATGACCGACCAGAACGCCCAGACGCCCGCCGTCGATCCCAACGCCCCCGTGGTGACGCCGCAGGTCGTTTACCTCAAGGACTGCTCGTTCGAATCCCCGCAGGGCCCATTCGTCGGCGGCCTCGAAGGCCAGCCCGCGGTGAACCTGAACATCTCGACGCGCGCGACGGCCCTTGCGCAGGACCTGCACGAAGTCGTCGTGCAGGTGCACCTCGAAGCCAAGGCCGGCGACAAGGTGGTGTGGCTGCTCGAACTGCAGCAAGCCGGCGCGTTCCTGGTCAAGAACCTGGTCGCGACCGACGTCGCCCAGGTGCTCTCGATCATGGCGCCGAACTACCTGCTGTCGTATGCGCGTTCAACCGTCTCGGAACTGGTGACGAAGGGCGGTTTCCCGCCGTTCCTGCTGCCGCTCGTGACGTTCGAAGCCCTGCACGCCCGGGCGGCTGCACAGCAAGCGGCTGCACAGCAGCCGGGCGCCACCTCGGTCAACTGAGAACGCGCTAGAGTCGCATCCGGCAGACGTCGAACGAAGGGAGACCGCTTGACGACCTCGAAGGATGCGGC